>JBBDNX010000430.1:0-3752 GCA_040877345.1 Pirellulales bacterium | reverse complement strand
GGGGCCGTCCTCGCCGAGGCCGATCGAATCGTGCGTCAGCACGTGAATCACCGGCAGCCTCATGATCGCGGCCAGCCGCAACGAGGGCCGCAGGTAGTCGGTGAAGACAAAGAAGGTCGCTCCGTAGGGCCGCAGCCCGGACAGGGCCATGCCGTTGACCGCGGCCGCCATGGCATGCTCGCGGATGCCGAAGTGCAGGTTGCGGCCGCCGTAGTTTCCAGCCGCGAAACTGTCGCTCTTGGCCAACAGCGTCATGGTCGACGGGGCCAGGTCGGCCGATCCACCGATCAGCCATGGGATCCGTGCGGCCACGGAATTGAGCACCTTGCCGGACGAGATGCGGCTGGCCATGCCCTTGGCGTCGGCGGCAAAGGCGGGGATCTCCGCGTCCCAGCCTTCGGGCAGCTCGCGGCGCTGGACCAGCCTCCACTGGCGGGCCAAATCCGGGTGCGCCCCTTCGTACTCGGCAAAGCGGGCCTGCCATGCTTCGCGCAGGCGGCGGCCGCGCCGGCCCAGGCACTCCGCAAAGTGGGCCCGGACTTCGTTGGGGATTAGGAAAGTCTGGTCTTCGGGCCATCTGTAGACGGCCTTGGTCCTTTTGACCTCGTCTTCGCCCAACGGCGCCCCGTGGGCCTCGTGCGTGTCCTGCTTATTGGGCGAGCCCCAAGCGATGTGGCTCTTGACGATAATCAGCGTGGGCGCATCGTCCGTGCCGGCGAAGCGCTCCAGGGCTTGGAGGATAGCCGGAACGTCGTTGGCGTCGTCGATCCGCAGCACGTGCCAGCCGTAGCCGGCGAACCGCCGGGCCACGTCCTCGCTGAAGGCCAGCGAGGTCTCGCCCTCGATCGTGATCGAGTTGTCGTCGTAGATCCAGCACAGGTTAGCCAGCTTCAAGTGGCCGGACAGCGAGGCCGCCTCGGACCCGACGCCTTCCATCAGGTCGCCGTCGCTTGCCAGCGCATAGACGTTGTAGTTAAAGATTTCAAAGCCGGGCCGCTCAAAGTGTGCCGCCAGCCAGCGCTGGGCGATGGCCATGCCCACGCTGTTGCCGATTCCCTGTCCCAAAGGTCCCGTGGTGGTCTCGATGCCGCTGGCTTCGCCGTGCTCCGGGTGCCCCGCGCAGCGGCTGTGCAGTTGGCGAAACCGCCGGATGTGGTCCAGCGGGATGGCCAGTTCATCGGTCGGCGTGCCGTCGGCCGCGGCCTGCTTGACGCCCGCCAGGTGCAGCGTGGCGTACAGCAGCATCGAAGCATGGCCGCAGCTCAGGATAAAGCGGTCTCGGACCGGCCAGTTGGGATCGGCCGGATCGTACGCCAGCACGTGGTTCCACAGCGCATAAGCGACCGGCGCCATGGCCATGGGCGTGCCCGGATGGCCGCTGCCGGCCGCCTGCACCGCGTCCATGGCCAGCGTGCGAATGGTATTGATCGAGAGCTGTTCGATGCCGGTCTGGGTGACGCTCATGCGGTGGCGGGAGCGGGGTGGACGGGGACGGGAATTTAGAAGCCGAGTTTAAGGGCTAGCCGCCCGCGCCGTCAACGCGGGGCGGCCTCATCCTTCCCGCACCGTCAGGGAGGCGCAATCGGGAACAACGCAAAGCGAAGGGGCAAAAGGCCAAGGAAAGACAGTACACCGGCACCTTGCAGAGCGAGCCAGAACGCGACGCGCTGCGATTCCAGGCGATAGCGCTGGAGCATGCGTCTCACCAAGAATGCTGTCCAGCCCCACAGACGCGTGAACAGCATGATCACGGCCGCGATGGCCTGCACGACGATGATGGCCCGAAGCGTGTACCGGGGCGGCGATGCCATGGTCGAATCATATCAGACTCACGCGCCAGGCTCCCGTCTCCCCGGACTCTGCCTTCGTCCTTCCTACTTCTACGTTCTGCCTTCCCTCCTACTCAAGTAGCCGGCGCTGGACTCGAAATACTTGCGGCGGCGGCTGGCGACGGCCTCGGCCGCTTCGGCTTGCTGGCTCTTGAGATCGACCAGGTTGGCCTGGCAGCGGCGGCAGCCGATCGTGTCGAGATGGAAGCCGATGTAGCCGGCATGCTCTTCGGGCAACACGCCCAACAGGTAGCTGCCCAGCTCGGCGCGGGCGGGACAGGTCAAACGGTGGCGCCGCCAGATCTCGCCCAGCGAGTGCACGCCAGCGTCGCGGCGGCCGTTGATCGCCACCAGCCGCTGGGCAAGCTCCGGCGACTTGCGCATCGCATCCTCGATGCGGGCCATCGCCTCGGCCGGCAAGGCTTCGTCGAGATATGCTTCCAACTCGGCCAGGCTGAAGGGAGTTTTCATGCTGCTCACGCTTCTTCGTACAGTTCCGGAAACACGTCCTCGGGCAGCCCCTGCTGCCGGACCGTGGCCCGCAGCCGTGAAAGAAAGTCGAACTTGTAATTCGCCACCGCCTGCTCCGAAATCGAAAGCCCCGCGGCCACGTCCTTGTTGGCCAGGCCGCGGACGAACAATAACTCGGCGCACTCGATCTTCTCCCACTCGGCCCGCTCGCGCCACGTGCCGAGCAGGGTTGAAAGGGCGGCAGCCAGCGCCGTCTCTTCCAGATGCCGCCGCTCGCCGCTGCGGGCGATGCTGCTCGCCGGCCGCACCGAACCGGGCAAGTCCCATTCATCCTGGCTGCTGGCGCCGCTGGCCAGGGGCAGCGTGGGGCGGCGGCCTTCGCGGCGCAGATGATCGGTGAGCTTGTGCGCGGCGATGGAGAACAGGTAACTCTCCAACGGTCGGGCCACGTCGTAATTGGGCAGACTGGTCAGAAAGCCGATGAAGGTTTCCTGCACCACGTCCTCGCTGGCCGCCCGCCGCCGCAGCCGGGTCTCGACAAAGGCCAGCAGCCGTCCCTCGAAGCGGGCGATCAACTCGTTCCAGGCCTCCGCCTCGCCGGCCCGGATGCGCTGGATCAACAGGGCGTCGGATTCGCTGGTGGGCGGCATGGATGTCCGAGATCGAGCCAGGGCCGTGGGGGGCCCGACTCAGACACCCGCCAGGCCACGAACCATCAGGGCGGCAACGACCGCCTGGGTTAGTATCATCGCCGCGGCCGCGAACCGCAAGCGTCTGCTGTAATAACCGCGCGAGAGCGTGTCGAGCTTCAGGTAGCCGAAAAACGTGGCCAGCACTCCCAGCAGCAGGCCGGCGCCGCTGGCCGTGTAGGCCAGCCGGCGCCCACGGAGCTGCTGGTTGTAGAGCTGGTCGATCTCTCGGCTGACGCGCGAATCGAACCTCAAAAGCGCGTGGAGCGTGTGCATGGTATTAGGCACGCGGAACGGATCGTACTTGCTTTCGATCCATTCCTTATCCACGATCCGCAGTCGGTGAATATCGGTGGTCGACAGGCGGACCGGCGCCGGGGCCGGCCGTTGTACGCCATACACCCGCCGGATGTAAACCTCGGCGGCATCCTGCAAGGCAGGGCCCAAGGCTTCCTGGCATTCGTCGCTCGAGGAATAAGGGCCGACCTGGATCCGCATCAAAAACGCGTCGCCGTCCCTGGTCTCCGTGGAGTCCACCCAGGCGGGTCGCGGTTGCGGTTGCTGTTCCGCTTCCGCCTGGACTGCCGGAGCAGTCGCTTCCGCCGGCTCCGTCGCCTGCGGGATGGCGGTCTCCTGCCCTTCCAGCTCGATCGTGCCCGGTAGTCGGGGCGGTCGTTCCGCGATCCTTTCCAACGATTCAAGGCGGACGGCGTGTGCAGGGCGATGCGACGCGGTGCTCCGCAGCAGGTACAGCCCAGCCAGC
>JBBDNX010000429.1:0-3754 GCA_040877345.1 Pirellulales bacterium | reverse complement strand
TGAGGATCTCTTCCAGGATCAGCCGGTTGGTGGCGTTGTCGTCGACGACCAGCACGGGCAGGTCGTGGATGGCGGCCGGCTCGACGACCGGCGGGGGAAGCGCGTCGCCGGCCGGCAGCAACAATTGGGCGTTGAAATGGAACCTGCTGCCACGGCCTAGATGGCTCTCGACCCAGATCTGGCCTCCCATCAGCTCGACCAGCTTCGACGAGATCGCCAGGCCCAGCCCGGTGCCGCCATATTTGCGACTGGTGGAACCGTCGGCCTGTTCGAAGGCCTCAAAGATCAACTCCAGCTTGTCGGCCGGAACACCGATGCCCGTGTCGGCGATCGAGAAGTGCAGCACCACGTCGTCGGAGCCGCGCGACAGCAGCTCGACGTGCACCACGACTTCGCCCGAGTCGGTGAACTTGATGGCGTTGCCCACCAGGTTGACGATCACCTGCCGGAGGCGGCCTGGGTCGCCGACAAGATGTTCGGGGACTTCGGGCCGGATGTGGCAGGCCAGCTCCAGGTTCTTCTTGTGAGCCCGCAAGGCCAGGGTCTTCATCGTATCGCCCAGGCTCTCGCGCAGGGCGAAGCCGATCTGCTCGAGATCGAGTTTTCCGGCCTCCACTTTGGAAAAATCAAGCACGTCGTTGATCACCGACAACAGCGAGTCTGCCGACTCCTTGACCAGCTCGAGATACTCGTGCTGCTCGGCCGACAGTTGGGTATCGAGCAGCAGTTCCGTCATGCCGATGATCCCGTTCATCGGGGTGCGGATTTCGTGGCTCATGTTGGCCAGAAACGCGCTCTTGGCGCGGTTCGCCGCTTCGGCGGCGTCCTTGGCCCGGCCGAGCGCCTCTTCCGACCGCTTGCGCTCGGTGATGTCGGTCGAAATGCCGCACAGCGCGTGAGCGCTCCCCGCCGGATCGGCCAGCGGGAACTTGATCGAGATATACGTGTGCGGGCCGTCATCGTGCGGGGCCACTTCCTCGAACTCCAGCGGCCTGCCGGCCTGGAGCACCTTTTGATCGTTGGCACGAAAGGCGTCGGCCAGCCTGGGAGCGAACACGTCGTAATCGGTCTTGCCGAGGACCTCTCCGCGGCGAACGTGGAACAGCGTCTCGAACGACCGGTTCACCAGCAGGTAGCGGCCGTCGAGGCTCTTCACGTAAATCACCGAAGTGGCATTATCCAGGATCGATTGCAGCCGCTGCTGGCTGTCGCGCAGCGCCTCTTCCGCCTGCCGGCGGGCCGTCACGTCCCAGAACATCCCCTGCGTACCCAGCAGCCGTCCCTCGCTGTCCCGCACCGGACCCTTCAGCGTCTGCACGTAGATGCGGGTGCCGTCCGGCCTGAGGTATTCCTCCACGGCTTCCAGCACCTCGCCCGTGGACATGACCTGCTGGTCGTCGCGCCGGTATTTCTCGGCCAGCTCCCGGGGGAAAAAATCGAAGTCGTTCTTCCCCACCAGCTCCGGCAGCGAATGCCCCATCGCCTCGCAGAACAGCCGGTTGCCGAAGGTGAAGCGGCCTTCCAGGTCCTTGCGGAAGACCGTCATCGGCAGGCTCTCGACCAGCGAGTGGTAGAGGGCCTGCGAGTCGCGCAGGGCCTGCTCGGCCCGTTTGCGCTCGCCGATGTCGCGCAGAAAGAACATGAACACCGGCAGCCCGTGCAGCCGGCTGATCGTCATGGCCATCTCGGCCGGGAACGGCTCGCCGTCGCTCCGCACGGCGGTGATCTCGGTCCGCCGGCCCAGCATCGAGCCTTCGCCCACCGCCACGTGCCGCTCCACCCGGTCTTGCTCGTCGCCATCCTGCGAAGCGGAAAAGAGCAGTTCGTCGGGCCGCTTGCCCACCGCCTCGGACCGGCTGCGCTTGAACGTCTTTTCCGCCGCCTTGTTGAACTCGCTGATCGCTCCCTCGTGGTCCACCGCGATAATCGGATCGAGCGACGAATCGAGGATGGCGTTCTTCAAGGCCTCGCCCTCCTCGGCCCGCTTCGAATCGGTAAGGTCCCGGTGCACCAGGGCCAGATACAGTGCCCGCTCCGCCCGGGGATGCCGCACCAGGAAGGCCGTCATCCGCACAGGGACCACGCGGCCCGATCCGGATTTCACGTGGCCTTCCGCCGCCCAACGCCCCGAACTCTTAAGGGCCGGCAACCCGACCTCCCGCAGCATCTTCCAGGTGTCCGGCGGATAGTAGTCTTCGAGCCGCGTTTCACTGGGATCCAGCTCGGCCGCCAGGGCCAGCAGGCGCCGACCGGCCTGGTTCACGAACAACGGCTCGGCATCCAGCGACGCCAGAACCACGGCGTCGTCGATCTCGTTGTACAGGCCGCCAAGGAAGTCGAGAACTTCGCTCATCCATCCGCTCCGCGCCCACTTCAATCTCCCGGCGCAGGCTTGCAGAACGCAGCCCGGGCAATTGCCGGGACGAGGCCGCGTGTTGCGGCCGCCGAAACTTCATCATGCCAGAAATCACCGGCCTGTGCCAGCGGTTCTTGTACTCGGCGGACCGCCTGGATTCCAGGCGCCGGCAGGAAAATCCCCTCAAGGCCCGCAACCTCAACCACCGATGAGCCAAATGGGTCCGCGCCCTGGAACGGAATTCATTCCGTTTCGTCGGGGGCCCATGGTGGAACCGCCCGTCACCAGCCCAACCGCGAGCGGCCCTGGTCCGTCCCACCCGTCTCGCCCGGCCGAAACGTAGTCGTCCAAGCCACGGCACACGCAGTGTGCCTGCTACTTTCCATGGAAGCCCCGATTCACCAGCACGATTCCTTGCCGGCTCCCCGGCTCTCAAGCTCGCTGGTTGCCTGCCTGCTGGCGGCCCTGGCGGCCTCGAGCGGCTGCTCGCTGCTGTCCGGGTTTGGGCGCGATTGGCGCGCGTGCGCCTGCCACTGTAGCCAGAGGGGCTCTCCGGCCGGCTGCTGGGAGGGTTGCTGGGAAAGCCACTGCACGGGGCACAATGGCAAGCTAAAAGCGATCATCAGCCGGCAGGGCGAGGATTCGTACTGCGCCCGGTTTCACGGCACATTCTTCAAACTGCTGCCGTTCGAGTACTCGGTGAGGCTGAACGCCTACGCCGAGGGCGACCACTACCGGCTGCAGGGGAGCAAGGACCTGGGCCGGCTGGCCGGAGGCGTGTACCGCTTCGAAGGACAGGCCGATGGGCAGGACTTCGTTGCCCGCTACACCAGCTCGAAGGATTCAGGCACGTTCCGCATGAGCAGGTCAGGGGGGGCGGGAGCCGGGTCCGCCCATGGCGGATACTGAACGGTTTCAGGCTGGAAAGCGGTAGGTGGCGCGGGAGGCTTAGCGCGCTTCAACACAGCCCGGACTCCCCACGCCCGGCTCGATCCGATGGCTGTCGGACGGCCGGCCGGGGGAGCGATTTGATTCGATGCCGGCCGCGTGTCCCCGCGGCGAGCCGGCGCAGCGCCTGATGGCTCTTAGACCGGCGAGCGATACTCCGCCGAGCTGCAGATGCCGATCTGGATCGACTCCTGCGTCGTTCCTCGTTTCATCTGCTGGAGCCAGTACTGCGCGCCGCCCTGGTCGAGCCTGCGGCCCAGGTATTCGTGGAACCAGCATTTCACCATGTCCAGGCGGTATTCGTCGCTGGTCACAAACCCCAGCACCACGCTTTGCTTACTGTGGCTCCTGATGTACTTGACCCAGTGCTTGAGCCCCGCCTCGTCCACCTCGCGTCCGAGCACGTTCTTATAGAGGGCCTTGACCCAGCCGGCGTCCGTGTTGCCCGAG
>JBBDNX010000428.1:0-3767 GCA_040877345.1 Pirellulales bacterium | reverse complement strand
CACGCCCAGGGCCTGGTGCACCGCGACGTCAAGCCGGCCAACATCCTGCTGGAAAAAGGGGTCGATCGGGTGCTGCTCACCGATTTCGGCCTGGCCCGCGCGGCCGACGACGCCAGCCTCACGCGGACGGGCGTCATCGCCGGCACCCCGCGGTACATGTCGCCCGAGCAGTCGCGAGGCGATCCGGTCGACCATCGCACCGACCTGTTCAGCCTGGGCAGCGTGATGTACGCCGCCTGCACCGGCCGGCCTCCCTTTCGGGCCGAAACCAGCTACGGCGTCCTGCGGCGGATTTGCGACACCCTGCCGCGCTCGATCCGCGACATCAATCCCGACATACCCGACTGGCTCGCCCTGGTGGTCCAAAAGCTGCAAGCCAAGGAGCCCAGCCAGCGGATCCAGTCGGCCGGCGAAACGGCCGAACTGCTGGAGCGCTGCCTGGCCCACGTCCAGCAGCCGGCCGTCGTGCCCCTGCCCGACGCCATCCGCCGCTTACACCAGGAGTCAGGAGGCAGGCACCGGGTTCCGCAGGAGGCGGACGTTCAACACTCCACCGGCGTGCGGTGTTGCCGGCTGGTGAACAGGCTGGAAGCCTATGCTACACCGGCCGCCCGGCGCTTCTTTTGGCCCGCGCTGATCACCACCAGCGTTCTTTCCGTGGTGCTGATCGTGGTCGCCGGCGGGCAACTTCTCAGCGGCCGCCGCCAAGGAGACGCTGCGCCTGCCGGCCCGCCTGCGGGCCAGGCCGCACCTGCGCCGCGCGAGCCGGCCGGCGAATCGACGCCTCGTGCCGCCAGCGCGCCGGCCGAGGCGCCCTGGGACGACGGCGCCGCCGAGCAGATCGCCGGCGTCGCCGACGACATCGACGCGCTGGAAACCGCGGCCAGCGAATTCTGGCAACATCCCGCCGCGCCCGCCCCGGACCCTGCTTCTGAA
This sequence comes from Pirellulales bacterium, assembly GCA_040877345.1. Taxonomy (GTDB): domain Bacteria; phylum Planctomycetota; class Planctomycetia; order Pirellulales; family JAICIG01; genus JBBDNX01. The sequence goes on along the minus strand of JBBDNX010000428.1, from coordinate 2,831 downwards.
ACCGATCGACCTGAAAACGAGGAGGCCTCGCCATGAACCCGGCCCGCATTCCAATCCTATCGGCACTTGCGATCCTCGTCGGGCTCAGCGGGGCGCTTAGTGCCCGGCAGAGCGGTGAACCCGCTCTGCCCCCCGGTGCCCGCACCGGCGCATCGAAGTCCGGGGCGCTCGTCGTGCGGTTCATCTACAAGGGGAAGCGCCCCGAGCCGCTCCCTCTCGCCGTCACCAAGGACCAGGCCGCCTTCGGCCCCACGGTGGCGGACCAGTCGCTCGTCGTCGGCGAAGACGGCGGCCTGGCCAACGTGCTGGTCTACCTGGCGAGCAAAGACATTCATCCGGACGTGGTGAAAGCGACAAGAAAAGAGGCCGTGCTCCGCGTCGAAGGCGGCCTGTTGCAGCCCCGCGTGCTGCCGCTCGTGCTTGGTCAGCCGTTGCGCCTCGGCAACCCGTCGCCCGTGGCGATCAATCTCTATTTCCCAACGATGTCGAACGATCAACTGAATGTCCTGATCCCGCCGCAGGCCGACTCTGTCCACCGTTTCGAGCGCGGGCAGGAAAGGCTTCCTGTGCCCGTGACCTGCAACATCCATCCCTGGATGCGCGCCTACGTGATGCCGCTGGGGCATCCCTATGCCGCCGTGTCGGGCGGGGACGGCACGGCCCGGATAGCGGATCTTCCGGTGGGCCAATGGCCGTTCCGGCTATGGCATGAGCGGGTCGGCTTCTTGAAGCCCGAAGGCAGCGCCGATCGGCAGTTCACGTTCGAGATCCAGCCCGGCCAGAATCGACTTGACATTCAGGTCGATCAGGCCCTGTCCGTGATCCGGGTGCGGCCGGTTTCGGCCGTGGATGAGCCGCCCGCTGTCGCCTGGGTACTCGACGACCCGCGGCGGATCGAAGAAATCGTGCGCGGAGAGCTGGTCGAGATCGACACCATCACCGACAGCATCAGCACGCAGAACGACATTCGGCTGCGCTCCAAGTTCGGCGAGGCGACCATCCGTCCCGGCGAGCTCAAGCTGCTGAATCTCGGCGAGGAGGTGTATGAAACGTTTTATTCCTGGGGCGACGAGGCCCGCGACCGGATCGGCGGCTACGACGAGCCCTTCCGTTGGCTCAAGTTCGACTGGAACCGCGACGGCAAGCTGCGGCTCACCTTCTACAAGGTCAATCCCTTCCTCGAACGCCTATGGCCTAGCGACCCGGAAGCCAGAGTGCAAGCGATGTCGCGGCAATGTGCCGAACTGGAGCAGGAGGCCGCCCGCCTGGCCGAAGAGTGGCGCAAGCTGGATCTGGCCGAGCCGGACCGCGAATCGGCGCAGCGTCAGCGGAGGTTGAAGTCGGGCCTGCGGGAGACGGTGGCGGCCGCCTTTGAGGCCCGGCAGCGTCTGCAGCGGGCCGAGCTGGCGCAGCTTGCCGAGCGGCTGGCTCGCATCCAGCAAACCATCGCCGGCCGCGAGCAGCTCAAGGACTCGATCATCGACCGCCGCGTCGACGAGCTGCTGGGCGAACCAGCCAGCGAAACGGCGCCACCTCGCCCCGATCCCGCCAAGGCGAATGCCGCCGGCACGCCGAAAGACCCCGCCGAGGCGGCCTCCCGACCTGAGCCGGTTCCTGCGAATCCCGACGCCGCCACCAATCAAGCGGCCGCACCGGACGCCTCGCACATTTCCGAGCGGGAGGGGACGCTCACATCGACTCCGGCCGCGGAGTCCAGAATCCCCCTCAAAGCCCGGCTGCTCTTCATCCAGCGCGACTGGTCCGCGACCCCCAACCAGCAGGCCCACGATGAGATCCGTCAGGTGCTCGCTCGAGCCTCCGATGCCAAGGATTCCGGAGATTCGGCGGCGGACCGGCCGATAGGCCCGGGGCTTGTGTTTCCGGAGGCCGGCCGTTGTTCCATCTTCACCAGGGAGGATTTCGCAAGTTTGGAAGCCTGGCTGGGCAAAAGCGGCTGGCTGCTGGCCGAGCTGCCGGTCGAGCAGACTCCCGACAAGAACCGCACCCAGCAGCGCTGGTCAGCCTGGATGGAGATGCCCAAGGCGGGAGCTCCCGGCCTGGCTCACGGCAATTGGTGGCTGACCGCCGAGGTGAGACCGGCCCTCACTCGACCGGACGACGGGGGCGTGTGGCGCATCGTGGACCATCCTGACTATCTGGCACATATCGAGTTGTCGCGATCGTGGCAGGTGATGCAGGCGCGACCCGGCGGCCCGCGCTTGCGTGGCGCTTCGATCAGCATCCGGCCGAAGGTCACTTTCCATCTGCCCCCCAAAGCGGCCGTGGTGATCCCCTGGTATGCGCACCCGGACGACGCATCGCTGGCCGAGCGGGTGGAGACGGCATCGCGGGTATTGATGGTATTCGAAGACGCCGCGCACGAGCCATCGTCCCCCATTGTGCCCGCCTTTCGTCTCCCCCAGCGCTTCGCCCCCCTCCGCTTCGACGCCAACCCCAAGCCGCAATTAGCCCCTCCAGCCCCGTCCCCCCCTCGGTCTTCCCCCTCCTCCCGCGGCCCTCGGAGCAACACCAACCCGACGCGGTAGAAAATGAGATACCGCACGACCCGGTTCTCGGACTCGAGCCCCGCAGTGTACATCGCTATAGCCGTACAAAGCTGTGCCGACGTGGCTGGCTGCGAAGTTACAAAGCGCAATTCCACCTCTTGTGCCAAAACCGCCAGATCAGCCTGCGAAAGGGCGACCGTCACGCTTCCGCGTAGCGCCGACTTCCCTCCGATCGCGCCTGCAAGACTGACCACGCGCTCGGAAGAGGCGTCGGAGGGGGTAAAGCGGCGCTCGGTGGCGCGCGGTCCTGAGGACTGGGCAATA
>JBBDNX010000427.1:0-3802 GCA_040877345.1 Pirellulales bacterium | reverse complement strand
CGCCTATGACGCCCTGGAAGCGGGCGGCTTGCTGATCTTCGACGTGGCCGAGGTCGGACTCGACCAAGACCGGGCGCCTACTTACCGCGAGGGAGCGGATTGGGCCTGTCTGATCCGCTTTCAGTACGACGCTAGGCGCCACCGGTTGACCCGGCACATTGTCACCTTTCGCAAAGTCGCAGCCCTCTATCGCCGGAGCGAAGAAACACACCGTCTGCAGCTTTACCGGCGAAACGAAGTCGCCAAGATGCTCCGCGGCGCCGGTTTCCGCGTACGGCCCGTCCGGCGATACGGCGACTTCAGCCTCCCGCCCGGCCGCGTCGCCTTCATCGCCCGAAAGCCGTAAGTGCGCATCGGCGGCATCCTCAGTCGTCTTGGAAGTCGTCCCCTTTCCAAGACGGCGGACGCGACAAAGAGACGAAGAGATCCACGGATTACGCTGATTTACGCAGATTTGGATCCGCGAAACGATTCGCTTTCGAAGCCGTGAAGCTTGTTCCTCCTGAACGTTCTTCGTCTCTGCGTCAATCTGCGCAATCTGTGGATCCCGTCCCCTGTGCTTCAAGACGACGGACGCGACAAAGAGATGAAGAGAGATCCACGGATTACGCTGATTTTACGTAGATTTGGATCCATATCGACATCGCTGGGATCACGCCGGTCTTGTGCCCAAACGGCCAGAGCCGCCGTGAGCGTAATTGCCTACCTCGAATCAACCCGGTAGGCGGGCGGCTTGGGATCGAGCATCGCGACCAGCTTGTCCTTGAGGGCAAACGCGCAGAAAAAATTGCCCAGCGGATTGTAGTGCCCGATAAAGTATTTTTTCAGGTACGCGTCCACGCCGCCCGCAAAGCTGGCGTGGTCGGCGGTGTGCGCGGCCAGCAGGTCGACGTAAGGGAGCTGACGCGACTCGAGGAAGTCGACCAGCCCGCGGTCGAACCGTTCTCTCCCCTCGATCGAGCGCCGGATCGTCTGGGGATTGTACGATAGCACGTACAGCACCTTGCGCCCGTTTGCGGCCGCAAACTCGTGGACCTTTTCCACGATCCGCCTGGTGGCGTAGAGCGCCGCCCGCGTGTACGCCGCGTCGTCGAAATCCGACGCGGGAACTGCTTCGCCGGCCCGCCGCTTCGCCTCCCTGTCCGCCCGCACGTTGAGCACGAAGTCGTCGCCCAAGAGCATCGTCGCCGAGTCGACGTGGCAGAGCAGGGCCAGCCGCTCCGGCTTATCGCAAAGGTTCGCGTGCTCCTCGAACCGGTCCGAGTCGGGATCGACCGTTACGTACGGCACCGGCGGGTTGGCGCTCTTGCGGTTGACGCCGAACCGCAGCCGCTGCCAGCCGTGCAAGTTGCGGTAATGGTCGTCGTCGAAAATGTTGAACACGATATACGGGGCTGGCGCCCGCCGCTCCTCGCGCAGCATCCGCAGGTAGGCCTGGTACACCGAGTAGCCGCCGATCCCGTAGTTGCGCACCGGCTCGCCCAGGTGGGCGGCCAGCACCTCCTGCCACGTTTCGCCGTCGCTCACCTGCTCGCAGCTCGTGAAGCTGTCGCCGTAGGTGTTGATGCGGCACGGCTGCTCGGCGTGGGCAAACATCCGCCGGGCCCCCAGCCGGTCGTACCGGTAGCTGCACACGGTCCCGTCGATCCCTTCCTGGAAGTCGCGGTCCAGGTGCAGATATCCCAACTCCGGATCGTACTTGCCGAACGGAAAGGCCTTGCCGGCCAGCCAATCCTCGATGTCCTGCGCCGAGTACACCAGCTTGCCCAGCAGCTCCCGCTTGAGGGCGGCCATTTCGCTTTCGTCCGCCTCCGCGCCGTCCGGCTGGTCCGGCTCGAAAGCCGCCAGCGAATCGGCCAGCCCCGCGGCTCCGCAGGCGGCCGTCAGCCGCGCGAGGAGCTGCCGCCGGCTCATTGCCGCCCGCATGGAATTCGGTTGGCGTGACATGGATCACCCTGCGGCAGGGAGGCAACACGAAAGCAAACGGGATGAGCTCGATTACGGGGGCGCGTGCTTGAGCCAATACTCCAGGAAGTCCAGCTCCAGCACCAGGGCGTCGGGCGTGGGCACGTGCGTGCCGCGGGCCGTCATGGCGACGCGGCGCTCATGGCCGAGCAGCCTGTTCACGGCCGCCAGGTGGTTGAGCGCCTGCCAGTTGCGGGGCGGGTCTTCCGTGCCGCCGGACACCAGCAGCGGCCGGGGAGCCATCAAGGCGTGCAGGTCGACCAGGTCCTGGCCCGCGTCGACCAGCTCCTTGTAGAGGCCGGTCCGCGGGTTCGACTCCGACGGCACGCCGGGCTCGCGCTGGGTGCCCGGGTCGTAGCCCAGGTACCAGGGCTCCCAGTAGTTCACGTTGGCGTTCTGCTCGTCGAACACGATCCCCGGATCCGACCAGACCGCGCAGGCGAACTTGTCGTACAGGCACGAGGCGAACATCGACCACTTGCCGCCGTACGACAGGCCGATGATGCCGATCCGCTCGCGATCGACCTCCGCCATCTGCGCCAGGGCCGTGTGGCAGTTGGCCGCCACGTAGGCCAGCAGCGTGAGCGGCTGCCGCCGCTCGTCGACTCCGGCTTTCACCAGCAACTGCCGGGTGTCGAGGCCGATGTTCTCGACCGAGCCCGGCGTCCCGATCGACAACGTCACGAAGCCCCGCCGCACCAACTGCAAGCCGTAGTCGTGCGTGCCGCGTCCCTTCTCCCCGCGGCCGATGCTGGTCAGCGGCTCGTAGAACGGCACCAGCACCGCGGGCCATGGCCCGTCCCCCTCCTTGGGCACCAGCAGGTAACCGTCGGCCAGCTTCCCCTCCGGCGAGACCTGCACGTGGACGTGGTGCTCGACGTAGCCGTCGCGCTCGACCGATTCCAGCCGTTTGACCTCGGGCCTCTCGACCAGCGGCGGCCAGGGACCGAGCCGCCGGTGCCACGTTTCCAGGATCTCCGGGCGCCGGCGGGCCCAATCGTCGGCCGAGCGGACCGGCGTCCCATCGTCGAACACCAGCGGCGAGCGATACGAGCCGAGCTTCCCCGCGAGCTCGTCGGGCGGCTCGAAGAACGCCTCGATCCGCTGCCACAGCGCCTCGCCCGCTTCTGGCTCCTCCGCCCGCACTTCGCACCAGCCGTAGGCCGCCGCGACCACCAGCAGGCCCATCAACGCGCCGCCCCGGCAAAGCGGGCAACTTTTTGAAGGCATGGTTCCTCCCATCATGTGCCACCGCGGACCTCGACGCCCAGGACCAGTTGGCCACGGCATTCCGCCCGGCGACTTACCAGTATGCTACTTCCCTTGGATCGTCTTGGGAAATCCGCGATAACTGGATGGTTTGACGCTTGCGCATCGAGCCGACCGTTATGACCAGCTCAGCCGACTTGCCCTCAATGGAAGGCTCCGGCTGCCTCAAGGTAAGCCTGCTGCTGCCGATCCGTGCCAGCCGTACCGGCCGGCCCTCTACAAAAAGCTCCAGAGCCACTCGAGCCGAAAAGCCTTCTTGACGAGGTCGCTTCATGACGAGTGCAGGCCTGGAGGCAAGGCTCCGTGCATACGCTAGACGACACGGGCGGAAATACCTGAAACGGCCGGTCGGCCAGGGAACCGATGGCAAAATCTGGGCCACCGACCGCAATACGGTCATTAAAGTATTTGAGCGCGAAGCCAATTATCGCACTGAACTACGCTGTTATCAACGGCTTAGGGCCAAGCGAGTCCAGGAAATCGATGGCCTCGTCGTGCCCAGCATGGAGAGCCACTGTCTTGGTTCAGCGTGAAATGGAATGTGGTGCAGTCGGGGTTAGCGAGGGTA
>JBBDNX010000426.1:0-3817 GCA_040877345.1 Pirellulales bacterium | reverse complement strand
CACCTGGCCGGCATGATGGACAAGGTGGCGATCATCCGCTCGATGACCACCAAGGAAGGCAACCACCAGCGGGCCAGCTTCTTGCTGCACACGGCCCACGTGCCGACGGCCAGCATCCGCTATCCCACGCTCGGCTCGGTGGTGGCCCACGAGCTGGCGGCTGGCGGCGGCGAGCTGCCCGCCTTTGTGAGGATCGGCCGGCAGTTTCGCAACGTGGGCGACGGTGGGCTCTTGGGATCGGTCCAGGACCCGTTTACCGTAACCGACGCCACGCGGTTGCCGGACAACGCCCAGCCGGCCACCGAGGCGGCACGGTACCAACGGCGGCTCGGCCTGCTGGAGCGGCTGGAGACGACCGACCGGCGAAGGGACATCGAGGCGGAAATCGTCGAGCATCGCGGTCTCTACCAGAAGGCGGCCCGGATGATCCGCAGCCCGCGGATGGAGGCCTTCGACATCGGCCGCGAGCCTGAAAACATTCGCAGCGCGTACGGCGAAGGCGATTTTGGCGCCGGCTGCCTGCTGGCCCGCCGGTTGGTCCAGGCGGGTGTCACCTTTGTCGAGGTCGCCCTGGGCGGCTGGGACACGCACGACGACAACTTCAACCGCACGCGCGGCCTGACGGCCCAGTTGGACCAGCCCTATGCCTACCTGCTGGAGGACCTGGCCCAACGCGGCATGCTCGACAAGACGCTCGTGATCTGGATGGGCGAATTCGGCCGCACGCCGAGGATCAATCCGCGCACTGGCCGCGACCATTATCCGCGGGCGTTCAGCGTGGCGCTGGCCGGGGGCGGGGTGCAAGGCGGCCGGACGATCGGCCGGACCAACGAGGCGGGCACCGAAGTGGCCGACCGGCCGGTGACCACCGAGGACCTGTTCTGTTCGTTTTACCACAGCCTGGGCATCGACCCGTCGAAAGAGAACATGAGCCCCATCGGCCGGCCGATCAAGATCGTCGACGGCGGCCAGGCGGTCAGCGAGCTGTTCGGCTGACCAAGCAGTGGGCGTCAGAGTCCGAAGTGGTCGCGTGACTGGGGTGGCTGGGGCAAAGCGGTAGCGTGCCCCAGTCAATTGCCTGCCTCGTGTCCCTCTCGCTCCTGCATCGAGGGAGGCAAGCCTCGGTTTCCGCCGACTCCCCGAACCCACCCGCCGTTGGTATACTTTAAGTATGGCGACTTCCCCCGAAACTGTCCTGGACGAGTTGCTTGATCCGGTTAGTCGTTGCCTGACCACCGAGAGTGCCGAGAAGCTCGTTGGCTTACGTGCGCCAGCTTCCGTGCAAGCCCGGATTGACGAGTTGGGCGACAAGTCCAACGAAGGCGTGCTCTCCCCCGAAGAGCGGGACGAGTACGAAGCCTACGTGGGGGCGATCAAGTTCATTTCCGTGCTCCAATCCAAGGCGCGCGCGCTCCTAAAGGACCATGATCTTGCCTGATGGATGCCGCGCTGCGACGCTTCGTCCGGCAACGGGCAGCACACCGGTGCGAGTACTGCCAGCTCCTGCAGGACCACGAGCCTTTCGTTACCTTCCACACTGAGCACATCATCGCGAAGCATCACGGTGGAGAAGACGATCCATCCAACCTTTGTCTTGCTTGCCCGAGCTGCAACTTTCATAAGGGGCCAAATATTGCAGGCCGCCTTGCCGCGACGAGCGAGTTAATTCCTCTTTTCAATCCCAGACGCGACCGATGGGAGGAGCATTTTCGCTGGGATGGCGCGTTGCTGGCTGGTCTGACTCCCGTAGGGTTGGTTACACTTCAGGTGCTCCGTATTAACCTTCCAGAGAATGTTGAGCACCGCGACGCGTTGATCGCCGAAGGTGTGTTTCCACCGCCCGCATCGGTTTGATGCTCCGCTCGACCGGACTACGGAGCGAGACTGTCACGTCGCTTTACTGGACGGCGTCGGTCCGGTACAGCGGCATGTGCCGGTAGTAGACCTCCAGGGTGCAAATCGCCAGGGAGGTGACGTACAGCCGGCCGCCGGCATAGTCGAATCCGCGCCGGGGCGACCAACTGCCTGCCTCGTGTCCCTCGGTCTCCTGCATCGAAACCAGAAGATCGCGCAGCGACTCGTTCCATGCCTGCCAGGCCGGCCCGCCCACGTGATGCATGACCTGCGTCCCGTAGTACCAGTAGTAAGTGTCCTCGCGGCCGCGCGCCGGCAGATGATTCTGGATCAGCCAATCGACACCCGCGGCCAACGCCGGTTTGTCGGCCCGCCAACCCGCGTACTGCCGGCATAGCAGACCTTCGGCCGTCATGGCCGAACTCGGCTGGCGGCGGGGCAAGTAGCCAAACAGCCCGCGGTCGGGAAGAACCTGGACGCTGTCGAGAAAGCCGGCGGCCTTCTCGAACACTTCGGGCGGGACGCTGAGGTAGGCCATTTCCCCGCTGCGCAAGGCCATGATCTGCCAGCCCACGACGCTCATGTCTCCGGGCGACCCGGGGCGATACCGCCAGCCGCCCGCCGGGTGCTGGGCACGCGCGATAAAGTCGAGAGCCCGCTGCGCCGGGCCCCGCAGGCGTTCATCGCGGGTCAGCCCATACGCCTCGCACAACACGATGGCGCACAGTCCGTGGCCGTACATCCGCCCCAGTGTTTCGAGCGGCATCCCGCCGCTTTCTTCTTGATGGTCGACCATCCAATCCAGCCCCCCGGCCACGACTTCCCGATACTGGCCGGCCAGGTGGGTTTGACCGGCCCCCAGGAAGGGCAACAGCGCCAGGGCGGTGCCCGACACCTCGTCGTGGGCGCCGGCCGTGTCGCGGCATTGCCGATCGCAGTCGCCGGCAAGGCAGAACGCACGCAGGTCCCAACTGCCGTCGTGGTCCTGGTGCCGTGCCAGCCACTGGAGCCCCCGGGCCACGGCCGCCTCGCTTTCGATCGTGCCGCCTTCACGCTCGACGAGGTGGCTTCGCAAGCGGGGGTCGCGGCCCACGAGCATGGCGGGCAGCTCGGCGGGACCGCTGGGAAACAAGGCACTGGGGAGCGGATCGGGCAGGTCGCCCGACGGGTGCAGGGCAACTCCCACCAGCGTTTCGAGCTCGGCGCGGGCAAACGGATCGGGCTCGTCGACCGGCTCGAGCATCACGGCGCCAGGGTCGTCGAACTCGGGCCCGGCGCCAGGCTCGAAGAGCCGGTCGGCGTCGCCGGCCTGGTCCAGCGAGTTCACCTGCGTCGCCAGCGTCAACGGTCTGGGCGGCCCGCCGCTCGGAACGGCCCACAGGCCCAGCAGGATCATCAGCAGCATGTGCAGCACCAGGCTGGTCAGCCAGCAGGGCAGGTCGCGCCACCAGTTGGCCAGCCACAACCGGGTCTCGCCCAGCGCACGAATGGCATCCAGCCTGGCTCGCGCGCGGCTGGGCTTCTGGGCCGCGGCAATCCGGCCTGGCCCTGGCGGGTTGCGGATGGCGGGTTGCGGATGAGCAGCGGGTTGCGGATGGCAGGTGTCGGGAGGTGAACAGGGCACGGCGAGGGCCGGCTGGCTCGGTTCGCAAGGCGCCAAGGGTGGCGGCTGGGGGCGGGCCCGCTGCCCGCCATCCGTTTCGCTGGCGCCAGCCGCCACCTGCAGCCAGCCACCCGTCTCGAGCAGTCGCATCGCCTCTTGCTGTTCTTCCTGGGTCAGTTCGACACTGGCGCCGCACTGCCAGCAGTCAGCGACCATCAGCCAGAGCCTGATCGACATCGGGGCCTGGCAGTCGGGACAGGCGCAGGCCAGCACGCCGCCATCGAGCCAGATGCGGTTCGGGGTCTTCGATCCCGCGGCGGACGTTCGATTCGGATCTTGGGTTACCGACACGGGCGCGTT
>JBBDNX010000425.1:0-3832 GCA_040877345.1 Pirellulales bacterium | reverse complement strand
TGCAGAACTACCGGCTGCTGGAGGCCGTGGGCAAGTCGAAGCTGCCGGTGCTCTTGAAGCGCGGCGCCAGCGCCACGATGGAAGAGCTGCTGCTGGCGGCCGAGTACATCCTGGACGGTGGCAACCCGAACGTGATGCTGTGCGAGCGGGGCATCCGCACGTTCGAGTCGCACACGCGGTTCACCCTGCCGCTGGCCTCGGTGCCTTACCTGCACGCCAAGACGCACCTGCCGGTGGTCGTCGATCCCAGCCACGGCACCGGGCACACCTACCTGGTGCCGCAGATGGCCGCCGCCAGCGTCGCGGCCGGGGCCGACGGGCTGATCCTCGAAGTGCACCCCGACCCGGAGAACGCGCTGAGCGACGGCTACCAGTCGCTCAACCTCCAGCAGTTCGACCAGACCATGCGGGTTTGCCGCAGCGTGGCCGAGGCGCTCGGCAAGCAGATGTAGCTCGTAGTGACCCCATTCATGGGGTCTATTCGCTCTGAATCAGGGCCCGATAAGGCACCGTCGGGCCGGCGCTTTCGGTACTGCGCGAACGTGGCGCGCGCGTGTACGAGATGAGCTGCCCTTCCTGGCGCACGCGCTCGATCAGGGCATCCAGCTCATCGACGCGGCCCCACCGCTGGTTCAGCGACGCTCCATCGACGGTGGCCGACAAATCGACTTCGCCGGTCGTGCCGGGGCGGCGGTTGAAGTAACCGGCCTCGAACAGGCGGGCCAGCACCCGGTCGAGATCGCCGCGCGGGATGTCCAGGGCCCAGGCCTCCTCGACGCCGTCGGCCCATTGAACGCCGGGCAAAGTGTTTCGGGCCACCCGGTCGGCCGCCGCCATCCAGCGCCGCCAGGCCGAAGTGCCGCCGGCGGCCGGCTCGGGGGCGGCCGACTCGAAGACGACTTCGGCCAGGGCCAGGCCGGCGAGCCCGCGGGGGTGGGGATACTGGATCGAAAGCCGCCGGGCCGGCGCATGGCTCACCGTCGGCGGCGCCTGAAACGAGACCTGGTAGCCGGCGGCATTCGATGGGCTCACCCCGCCCCCGTCAACCTGGTAGCTGACCAGGGCCGAGCGGTAAAGGCCGTCCGATTCGACCACGTCGGGATGGATCTCAGCTTCGCGCGGCTTGAAACCGGCGCAACCCGCCAGTGCCGAGGCCAGACAGATGCAGGCTGCAAGCGCCGGGCCGCGGGTCACCGGTAATCCTCTCGAATCGGGTAAAAGGCGTCCAGGGCCCGCACCGGCTGGTCTCCGGCGATGACCTTGTGGGGCACACCGCCCGGTATCCGCCACATCGTGCCGGGGCCGACGATTCGCGACTCGCCGCCGACGATGAACTCGGCCTGCCCTTCGAGCATCAGTCCCATCTGCTCGTGCGGGTGGCTGTGCTCCTCGACGACGGCGTGGGGTTCGAACTCCACGAGCGACAACATCATCGAGTTGCCGTGCGTGGTATAGATGTCGACGCCCGGAAAGATGCGGTGGTGCGAACAATCTTTCTTATCGACGAAAAAACCGAACATCTTGAAGGGTCCTCCTAATCCGCGCAGGTTGCCAGGTGCTCCTCGATTGCCAGCAGGCGGTTGTACTTGGCCAGCCGCTCGCCGCGCTGGATCGAGCCGATCTTGATGAACTCCGCCGCGGTGGCAACCGCCAGGTCGGCAATGGTTACATCTTCGGTTTCGCCGCTCCGCGCCGACACGATGCAGCCATACCCGGCCGTGCGGGCCAGCCGCATGGTCTGGAGCGTTTCGCTCAGCGTCCCGATCTGGTTCAGCTTCACCAGCACGCTGTTGGCGACCCCCGACTCGATCGCCCGCCGCAGGCGATCCGGGTTGGTGGCCAACAGGTCGTCGCCCACCAACCGCACGCGGCCGCCCAGCCGGCTGGTGAGCCGCCGCCAGCCGTCCCAGTCGTCTTCGGCTAATCCATCCTCGATGACCGTGATCGGGAACTCGTCGGCCAGCGACTGCAATCGATCGATAAGCTGGTCGCTGTCGAGCCGGACCGGGTCGTTATCGAGGCGGACTGGGCCCTCGGCCCGCAGCCGGTAGTGTGTGCCGTCGAAGAAATGGCTGCTCGCCACGTCGAGTGCAATGGTCACGTCGTCGCGCGGCCGCAGGCCGGCGGCCTCGATGGCTTTCACCAGAAAGGCCACGGCCTGGCGGTTGTCCGGCAGGCGCGGGCCAAAACCCCCCTCGTCGCCCACCAGCCGCCCTTCGAAACCCGCCTCCGTCAGCAAGCGTCCCAGCCGCCGGTGGACGCGGACAATCCACTCCAGGCCGGTGCTGTAGCTTGCCGCGCCGACCGGCATGACCAGAAAGTCCTGGAAGTCGAGGTTGCCGCCGGCGTGCAGGCCGCCCGAGATCATGTTGGTCATCGGCATCGGCAAGCGCGGCGCCATGTTTTCATCGAACGTCGCGTCAGCGGGCGTGTCCGGAACTGCCGGCGCTTGCCGCCACAAGTCGTTGAGATGGCGGAACAGCGGCAGTCCGGCCGCGGCGGCGGCCGCGTGTGCGGCCGCCAGCGAAACCCCCAACAGCGCATTAGCTCCCAGGCGGCCTTTATCGGGCGTGCCATCGAGCTGGCAGAGCCGCTGGTCGAGCTCGAATTGCCGGCACGGATCGAAGCCGGCCAGGGCGGGCGCGATCTCGTCGTTGACATTGGCCACGGCGGCCAGCACGCCCCGGCCGTCGTAGCGCGTGGGGTCGCCGTCGCGCAGCTCACGTGCCTCGGCTTGGCCCGTGCTGGCGCCGGCCGGCACGATCGCCCGGCCCATTGCGCCCGAGCTGCAATGGACTTCGACCTCGACCGTCGGATCGCCGCGGCTGTCGAGCACTTCGCGGGCATGGATGCGTGAAATCGTCGGCATGCCGAGAGGTTACCCGACCGCCGACCCCAAGGGGAGTGCCGTGTCTGTCTACCCCACCGCGCGCAGCCGGCTGTCCAGCCTCGCCAGGGCCTCGCCAACGCTGCCGCCCGGCTTGTTGGGGCGTCAGCCCCGTAGCCCGCAAAGCGGGCGGCAGTCAATAGCCGTGGGCGTAAGCCCACGGTTGCCAGCCCAACAAGTCTGTTTGCAGCCCCCGAAGGGGGCGACAGTAAGGCACTGGTGCAACGGATCGTACGGCCGCCAACCTATGCGTGACGTCAGGCGTTTGGGCAACGTCGACGGGACAGGCCGAACATCTGCACCCCACTTGTTTCGGAAACGTCACTTTCGCGCCACGATAACTGTCGCCCCCTTCGAGGGCTTACGACGGGGTCGATGGCGCGCTGGCGAGGGCTTACGCCCTCGGCTATTGACTTTCGCCCCGTCCGGGGCTGGACGTGCACGCCTGCTGTGTGGTCACGGCGCATCCTGATTTGGACCGTCATTGGCCCGCACTACCGCGTGCAGCCGGCTGTCCAGGCTCGCCAGCGCCTCGCCGACGCCGCCGGCCGGGCGATCGAACAACTCGCGGCAGAACCCGAGGACCGCATCGCGGCGCGCCGGATCGGCCAGATAATCGACCTGGCTGGTCCCCTCCAGACGGGCCCACGCGCAGCCCGCCAGGTTCTGAGCCGCCCGGGCCTCCAGGCCCACCCATTCGGCCGGACCGATGGCCGCCATGCCGGCCTGGTAGCAGCTCCAAAAACGCTCCGCCAGCTCCAGCATCCCGGCCTGCCGTGGCGCGTGATGGGCGGCCTTGAGCACCAGGTGACTGAGGAAAAAACCGAGGTCGAAGGCAGGATCGCCAAAGTGCCCCGTTTCGAAGTCGACCAGCAACAATCCCCCCTCGAACACCAGCAAATTCTTGGGACTGAAATCGGCGTGGACCAACGAGCGGCCGTGTTC
>JBBDNX010000424.1:0-3833 GCA_040877345.1 Pirellulales bacterium | reverse complement strand
GCGGGCCTACCTGGAACTGTTCCGGCTGCCGAACGTCTTCACGGCCATGGCCGACGTGTTCATGGGCTACCTGTTCACGCACCCGGACCTGGCGAACTGGCCCGTGTTTGCCCTGCTGCTGGCCTCCTCCTCGGGACTTTACACGGCCGGCATGGTGCTCAACGACGTGTTCGACTTCGATGTGGACGCCCGCGACCGACCGCAACGCCCGCTCCCCTCCGGCCGCATTGCGCTGGTGCGGGCGGGGCGGCTCGGCATGGCCTTGCTCATCGCCGGCGTGGCCGCCGGCTGGCTGGCCGCCGCGCTGGCCGGTCTGTGGTGGCCCGGCCTGGTGGCCACGCTGTTGGCGCTGGCCGTGCTGGCGTACGACGGCGGAGTCAAGCGGACGCCGGCCGCGCCGCTGGTCATGGGCGCATGCCGCTCTTTGAACGTCTTGTTGGGAATGAGTGCGATGGCGGGCGGCTGGCATGCGGTGCACTGGCTGGTCGCCGGCGGCATCGGCCTGTATATCGCCGGCGTCACCTGGTTTGCCCGCACCGAAGCCCGTGCCAGCAGCCGCTGGCAACTCGGCCTGGCCACGCTGGTCATCGGCGGCGGCCTGACTGTATTGGCCGCGTTTCCCTCCCAGGCCGATGCCGAGCTGGCGGAGGTGAGCTGGCCTCGCTATGCGGCCAGTCCCGCCGCCCACGTGCTGCTGGGCAACGGCGGGGGCGAGCCCGTCGTCCAGCAGCGTTGGTATCTCTTCTGGTGCGTGCTGGGAGCGTTGATCACCTGGCGATGCTTGCGCGCCGTGGCCGAACCGGAGCCGTTGTACGTGCAGGCCGCCGTCAAACACTGCATCCTCTCGTTGATTGTGCTCGACGCCGCCGTGTGCTGGGCGGTGCGCGGTGGGTTCTGGGCCGTCATCATCCTGCTGCTGTTAGCGCCCGCCATGCTGCTGGGCCGCTGGATCTACTCGACATGAAACATCAGGACCACGATGCTGCTGGGCTATAACACGAACGGCATGGCGCATCATCACCCGTTTCAGGCGGTCGAGCTGCTGGCCGAGATCGGCTACAAGAGCGTGGCCATCACGCTGGATCACGGGCCGCTCGACCCTTATGACGGCGAGTTCACCCGCCGGCTGGCACAGATGCGGCGGCTGCTGGAGCGGCTGGGGATGCGATCGGTGATCGAGACGGGGGCCCGCTACCTGCTCGACCCGCGGCACAAGCACGAGCCGACGCTGATGACGGCCGATCCGGCAGGCCGGGCCCGGCGGATCGACTTCCTCAGACGGGCCATCGACGCCGCCGGCCTGCTAGGCAGTGACTGCGTCAGCCTTTGGTCGGGCAGCCTGGTTGAGCCGATCCCGGAAACGGAAGCCTTCGAGCGGCTCCGCGCCGGGCTCAGCGAGACGCTCGACTATGCTCTCCAGCGCGGAGTGACCTTGGGCTTCGAGCCGGAGCCGGGCATGTTCATCGACACCATGCAGAGCTACGAGCGGCTGCTGGGTCGGATCGGCGCGCCGCATTTTCGCCTGACGCTCGACGTGGGGCACTTGCACTGCCAGGGGGAGCTGCCGCTCGCGGACCAGGTCCGCCGCTGGGCCAGCCGGCTGGTGAACGTGCACCTGGAAGACATGCGCCGCGGCGTGCATGAGCACTTGATGTTCGGCGAGGGCGAGATCGACTTTCCGCCCGTGTTGGCCGCCTTGTCCGAGAGCGGCTATGCCGGCGCGGTCCACGTCGAGCTCAGCCGCCACAGCCACCAGGCGCCCGAAGCGGCCCGCCGCGCCTTCGAGTTTCTGCAACCGATTTGGCCGGCACGAGGATGACCACGACGAGGCGACGCGGACCGCATGAATGCGGTCGCTGCGAACGGAGGCACGCTACGGCGCCAAAGCACGCAGGGCTTTTCGCACGGGCTGGCGGCGGAAATAGTTGCGAGTGCGCTCGACGATGGGTCGTGGGCCGACGTAAATCGGTCCCGACTCCTCGCCCGGCTCAGCGGAGTAATAGCGTGGCCCGTAATCCGGCTCGGGCTCGCCGTATGGCGTCACGCTCGGCGCCGCTGGGTACGGCCTGGCGCTCGGCGCCGGTGCGCCATACGGCCTGGCGCTCGGCGCCGGGGCGCCGTATTGTCTCACGCTCGGCGCCGGAGCGCCATATTGTCTCACACTCGGCGCCGGGACGCCGTAGGGCCTCAGGCTCGGCGCAGGGGTTGGACCAGGAGAGTAGACCACCACCGGTTCAGCCCCTGGAATATAGAGGCGATGGGGACGTCCGGGGAGTATCTCTTCGGCAACCTGGGCCTGGCCCGCGCCCGTCCAGAGAGCAGCCCCCATGGCGCAGATGGCGCCCAACAGTATCCTCGTCAATAAACCGTGAGCCATGGCCGAGTCCTCGCTGTTCGTTCAGTGGATACGGACGCTACTTGAAAGCATAGCTCGAAAGCGGGAGGTGGCGGAAAGAGCAAGGAGGGAAGGGGGTTACGAGGGGGCAGGCAGAGCGGCCGTCGCCGGTCTGGACTAATGGATCGTGCTCGAAGTCCGCCGCAGGCGGAACAGGCGGAACCTCTGCCCTCTGACTTCTGCCCTCTGCCCTCTGCCCTCTGACTTCTGCCCTCTGACTTCTGCCCTCTGACTTCTGCCCTCTGACTTCTGCCTTCTGCCTTCTGACTTCCGGTCTCACTTCGGATCCAGGTTCTGCTTCAGCTCGTCGGCAGCGACCGTCGAAGCGACTCCCTCGGCGGGGACTTCCATCCCGGCCGTCCACACCAGGGCGTTCAAGACCAGCTTGCGAAAGTCGTCGTGACCCCAGTTGTTGTGGATGTGACCGCCGGTGAAGCCGAAGCCGCGGCCTCCGTCGGATCGCTCCGTGGCCCAGGCCACGATTTCGGCCCGGCCGGCGAATTCTTTGGCCGCCGCGGTGCGCCGCGAATCATCGGGCGGCGTGGCAACCAACAGCGGCTGAATCGCGCCGTCGCGCAGGCGGATGTTGTAATACCACTCGTCGAGAATCGTGAACGGCTTCACGCCGCGCGTGATCGGGTGCTGGGGCAGCTCCTTGAATTCGGCCGTCCAGTGCGGATTGATCGAGTAACCGGTCTCGTAGTAGCCGCCGATCCAGGCCAACAGCTCCGGGCCCCCGTGGTCCTTCGGCACCTCGACCGCATAGTGGACGCAGGCCAGGCCGACCCCCCGGTGCATCAGCTCGCCCATCCGCCGCAGGTGGTCCGGCTCGATCAATGGATGCCCGCCGCCCCCGTCCATGTACAACAGAATCGAGTCGGCATTGTCGAAGGCCGTCGTGTCCTGGGGCCAGCCGTTGTGATACGTGGCCGTTTGGACCGCCTCGACACCCTTCAGGCACCGGTCCAACAGCTTGACGCCGGCGTTGAACTCGTGGTCTCCGGGGCCGTGGCTGGGGCGGCCGGCGACCATCACGATTTTCTTGCGGCCTTCCAGCTTCAGGCGCTTGAGCCGGATCTCCTTGAACTGGACGGTCATCGCCGGCCCGGCGTGCAGTTGCAGCGCCAGCACTCCCGACATCTTCCGTTCGGCCGGGTCGTTGTCCGTCACCTCGCACGTCACGTTGCCGTTGATCTTGTGAACGAAGTGATTGCCGCGGGCGATGATGGTGTAGTCGTTCCAATCCTCCTTCTTGATGGCCGCCTGCAGTTGGGCCGAGTCGCCCACGGCGCCGGTGACCTGGGGCTTGTGATCTTCGCCGATCTCGGTTTTCTGTCCGCGTTGGGCCAGGATGCCCCGGCCGCGATCGTCGTAGAGGATGCCGGAATACGTGTGGCCCGATTCGAAGTCGGCCTGGTAGCCTCCCACCACCGAATTG
>JBBDNX010000423.1:0-3847 GCA_040877345.1 Pirellulales bacterium | reverse complement strand
AGCACCCGCCCGGCTGCGGCCCCTAATCAAAGCGACACTGCCAACACCGACGCCACCAACATCGACGCCGCCAACACCAATAACACTGGCAACAAGGTCCTGCTCGGTTCGCCGGAGCTGACCGCCGGCAGCCCGGGCAAGGGGCCGCTGGAGATCAGCGAGATCCGCGCCTGGTTGGAAGTCGTCGAGTGGTACGCCAAGGGGGGCCACCCCAACCCGCACCTCAGCTCGAAGATCAAGAAGCTCGATCTCATCGAGCAGGACAAAAAGGACCTGGTCGAGTTCATGAAGGCCTGCACCGGCGACTTGCCGCGGGTCGACCGCGGCCGGCTGCCCAAGTAACGTCCGCACGGAAACTAGCTTGAACGAAGACGAGTTGTACCAGGACCACATCCTGGACCATTTCGAAGACCCGTTTCACCGGGGACGCCTGGCCGGGGCCACGCACGCCCACGAGGACGACAACCCGCTCTGCGGCGATTCTGTCCACATCGACCTGGCCATCGACGACCAGGGGCGGATCGCCGAGGCCTGGTTCGACGGCGACGGCTGCTGCATCAGCCAGGCCGCCGCCTCGATGCTCGTCCAGCGCGTCGAGGGCCGCCACGTCGACGAGGTCCGCGGCTTCTCCGCCGACGACATGCTCGCCTTGTTCCGCGCCCGCTTGACCCCCAACCGCCAAAAATGCTGCCTGCTCTGCTGGAAGGTGCTGCAGGCCGCCATCTACTCGCCGAGGCGGCCATGACTGCCAGCAAAACTGCCACCAAGGCGCTGCGGCCGCTCGACCCGGAGGCCCTGCGGGCCGATTTCCCTATCCTGGCCAGCGTCTTGCACGGCAACATGCCGCTGGCCTACCTGGACAACGCGGCCACGACGCAGCGGCCGCGGCAAGTGATCCAGAGGCTGGTCGACGTCTACGAGAAGCAATACGCCAACGTGCACCGCGGCATCCACTGGCTGAGCGACCAGAGCACCGACCTGTACGAGGAGGCCCGCGAGAAGGTCCGCGCCTTCATCAACGCCCACCAGCGCGAAGAGATCATCTTCACGCACGGCACCACCGAAGGCATCAACCTGGTGGCCCGCACCTGGGGCGACGCCCACGTCAAAGCCGGCGACGAGATCCTGCTCTCCGAGATGGAGCACCATTCCAACATCGTGCCTTGGCAGCAACTGGCTGCCCGCACCGGCTGCCTGCTGCGCTACATCCCGATCACCGGCGAGGGTCTTTTGGACCTCGAAGCCTTGCCCGGACTGCTGGGACCCCGGACCAGGCTGGTGGCCGTGACCGCGCTCTCCAACGTGCTGGGAACGATCAACCCGCTCGAAGAGATCGTCCGCCAGGCGCACGCCGCCGGCGCGGTGGTCCTGATCGACGCGGCCCAGAGCGCCCCGCACCTGCCGACCGACGTCCAGGCCTTGGGGGCCGATTTCCTGGCCTTCAGCGGCCACAAGCTGCTGGGCCCATCGGGCGTGGGCGTGTTGTATGGCCGCCGCGAGCTGCTCGATTCGATGCCTCCCTTCCTGGGCGGTGGCAGCATGATCCGCCGCGTGAAGCTCGACGGTTTCGAGCCGGCCGATCTGCCGGCCAAGTTCGAGGCGGGGACGCCGCCCATTGTGCCGGCGATCGGCCTGGGCACTGCCTTGGACTATCTGTCTCGCATCGGCATGCAGGCGATCCACGAGCACGAGCGGCTTTTGACCGAGCGGGCCCACGAGGTGTTGTCGGCCCTGGGCGGCGTGCATTTCCTCGGTCCCTCGCCGGAGCACAAGGGGGGCATAGTCAGTTTCACGGTCGAGGGCATACACGCCCACGACGTGGCGCAGCTCTTGGACCGCGAGGGGATCGCGATCCGCGCCGGCCATCACTGTGCGATGCCCTTGCACAAGCGTCTGGGGATCACCGCCAGCGCGCGGGCCAGCTTTTACTTTTACAACACCCCCAGCGAGATCGACCATCTCGGCGCCGCTCTCTCCCGCGCCCAGCGACTCATGCGCCGCAAGTAGTGGGGAAGGGGCGGTGGGAAGGGGGGAAGGGGCGACACGGCGACAAGGCGACAAGGTGACAAGGTGACAAGGTGACAACGGGAGACGGACGGACGACGGACGAGACGAGAGTGATGGCCACGAGAAGGCACGAAAACAAGACGTAGAACGGAATTCATTCCGTTGCCTTCGTCCTTCCTCCTCGTAGAACGGAATTCATTCCGTTTCGTTCCCCTTGTCGCCGTGCTGAAAGTCCGTCGCTGGAGGACAAGTCCGCCGCAGGCGGAACCCCTGCCTTCTGACTTCTGACCTCTGACCACTGCCCGGTCCGATGTCTCAGCATCGGTCCTTGATGTGGTCCACTCGCTCCGCGAGTGATTGTTTTTCCCCCGAGCTCCGACTGGGCCGCAAGTGGCTTGCCTTCGTCCCGCCTCATCCCCTCATCGCCCCTTCGCCCCCTGTCTTCTGTCCCCTGTCCGCTTCCATCTGTAAGGTTTTCGCTCCGGCCGGACTTTACACTATATAAGGTCCACCGATGCCAGAATCGCCCGAAACCCGGCCGAGCCTCGTGCTGCGCTTGAGCAACGCGCGCGACGACGAGGCCTGGACCGAGTTCGTCGCGATCTACGAGCCGTTGATCATCCGGTTGATGCACAACCACGGTCTGCAGGAGAGCGATGCACGGGATGTCTGCCAGCAGGTGTTCGAGGCCCTGGCCCGCGACATCGAGCAGTGGAAGCCCGACGGCGAGAAGGCCTCGTTTCGTCGCTGGTTGTTTCAGATCGCCCGCAACCGTGTTATCAAGTTTTTGGACCGCCAGCGGCGCCGGCCGCAGGCGGCAGGCGGCACCGACGCGCAACTCCTGCTGCAGGAGCAGGCCGACCCCCGCGCCTCGGCCTCGGCCGAGTTCGAGCACGAGTACCGCCGGCAGTTGCTGCTGCGGGCCATGGAGCGGATCCGCGGCGAATTCCGCGAGTCGACCTGGCAGGCCTTCTGGCAGACGTGCGTCGCCGGGCGCCCGATCGCGGAAGTGGCCGATCAGCTCGGCACGACCGCCGGCAACGTCTACGTCGCCCGAAGCCGCATCGTCGCCCGCCTGCGTGACCAGGTGAGCCAGATCGAGGGACCCTGATGCCGTCAACCTGCGATCACCAGCGCCTCCGCCTGCTGCTCGCCGAGCAGTTGCCCGAGCGCCTCGAAGCCGAAGCGATCGAACACGTCGCCTCCTGCCGCCGCTGCCGCCAGGAGCTGGAGTCGCTGGCCGGCGACGCAGCCTGGTGGTCCGAAGTCGCAAGCTGCTTTCGCGCCAGCGCCACGCTAGCTGTCGGCACCGCGCCACCCGAGGAGTCTACTGCCGGCTCAAAGGAAGAACCTCCCGAATCCGACGACTCCTTGGCGGCCGATTTTGCCGTCGACTTCCTCGCACCGTGCGGCCAGCCCCACACCATCGGCCGCATCGACGAGTTCGAGATCATCGAGCCCATCGGCCGCGGCGGCATGGGGATCGTGCTCAAGGGCTTCCAGCGCGACCTGGGACGCTACGTGGCCATCAAGGTGATGGCGCCGCACCTGGCGGCCAGCGGCCCGGCCCGCAAACGCTTCGCCCGCGAAGCCCGGGCGGCGGCGGCCATCGTGCACCCGCACGTCATGCCCATCCACTCCGTCAATGCCTCCGCCCGCCTCCCCTACCTCGTGATGCCCTACGTGGCCTGCGAATCGCTCCAGCAACGGCTCGATCGCGAAGGGCCGCTGGAGATCAACCAGATACTTCGCATCGGCATGCAGACGGCCCTGGGGCTCGCGGCCGCCCACGCGCAGGGCCTGGTGCACCGCGACGTCAAGCCGGCCAACATCCTGCTGG
>JBBDNX010000422.1:0-3863 GCA_040877345.1 Pirellulales bacterium | reverse complement strand
CGGTATGAAATGTCCATACTGCCGCGGCGACAACGACCGCGTGATTGATTCGCGGGCCAGCCAGGATTCTTTTGCGATTCGCCGCCGCCGCGAGTGCCTCTGCTGCCGCCGCCGCTACACGACCTACGAGCGGATCGAGGAGCCAGCCATCAAGGTGGTGAAGAAGGACGGCGTGCGCGTCCCCTTCGAGCGGGAGAAGATCCAGCGCGGGTTGGAAAAGGCGTGCTGGAAGCGGCCCGTCAGCGACGAGCAGATCGAGGCGGTGGTCACGGCGGTGGAGAACGACGTGCACGCCAATTTCGACACCGAGGTCGAAAGCCGCTATCTGGGCGAGCTGGTGATGCGACACCTGCGGCAGTTGGACCAGGTGGCCTTCGTCCGCTTCGCCAGCGTGTACCGCGAGTTCAAGGACGTCCGCGACTTCGTCGACGAGCTCGAGCCGATGCTCAAGGAAAGCCGCCGTCCGCCGGTGTAGACCTCGATGGCGCGACGTTAGTCCGCGGCACGGGGCGGCTCGGTGCCCAGCGCCAGCGCGTAGGCCATGGCGTGGCTGCGGCAGTGGGAGATGCTGACCAGCATCTCGCGGATCCCCAGCTTCTCGACGATGTCGCGGGCGCCGCCGCGCAAGCCGACTACCGGCTTGCCCCCCGCTTCGTTGCGGACTTCGATGTCGCGCCAACTGATCCCACGCCGCCAACCGGTTCCCAGCGCCTTGAGGATAGCTTCCTTGGCCGCCCACCGTCCCGCAAAGTGCTGCGTGGCTTGCTTCCGGCTGCGGCAGTATTGGATCTCGTTCTCCGTGTACACCCGATTGATGAACAGCTCGCCGTGCCGCTCGATCATCTGCGCTATCCGCAGGCATTCGATGATGTCGGTCCCGATGCCGATGACGTTCAAGGCTTCGCTCCCGGCTTGACCCCGCACGCCTGCTGGGCCCGGCGCAGGACCTCGGCGGCCTTCCGCCGCGCACGGCTCGCGCCGTCGGCCAGGATCTCGCGCACCCGATCAGGCTGCGCCTCCAGCTCGGCCCGGCACTGGCGCGGCCCTTCCCAATACCGGTCGGCCAGCTCGGCCAGCGCCTGTTTCACCTGGCCGTAACCGAAGCCGCCCCGCCGGTACAAGGCCGCCATCTCCTCCCGCTCCTGGTCGCCGGCAAACAGCGAATAAAGCTGAAACAGGTGGTCCGACTCCGGTTCCTTGGCTTGCTCCATCGGCCGCGAGTCGGTGGTGATCCGCATGATTTTCTTGCGCACCACCTCGGCCGGCTCGAAGACTTCCAGCGTGTTGTTGTAGCTCTTCGACATTTTTTCGCCGTCTGTGCCAGGCACCCGGGCGGCCGACGCCAGCACCTTGCCCTTCGGCATCACGAACGTCTCGCCGAAATGATGATTGAAGCTGGCGGCGATGTCGCGGCAAACCTCGATGTGCTGCATCTGATCTTCCCCCACCGGAACAATGTCGGCGTCGTAGATCAGAATGTCGGCGGCCATCAGCACGGGATACGTGAACAGCCCCGCGTCGGCCGGCAGCCCCTTGGACCGCTTGTCCTTGTAGGCGTGGCAGCGTTCCAGGAGGCCGATCGGGGTGCCGGTCATCAACAGCCAGCACAGCTCGCACACCTCGGGCACGTCCGACTGCAGGAAGAGCGTGGCCCGCGCCGGATCGAGGCCCAACGCCAAGAGGTCGATGGCCGCGTCCAGCGTGAGCTGCTCGAGCTGCCGCGGGTCGCGGACCGTGGTCAATGCGTGCAGGTTGGCGATGAAATAATAGCTCTCGCCGGCGTCCTGCAAGTCGATGTACTGCCGGATGGCGCCAAAGTAGTTGCCCCAATGAAAGCGGCCCGTCGGCTGGATCCCGGAGAGAACGCGCATGCGATAGTGGATAGTCAGAGGTTAGAAGTCAGGAATCAGGAGTCAGAGGTCGGAAGTCAGAGGTCAGAAGTCCTGCCAAAAGCCCTATTTGCATGTTCCGACCACGTCGCGCACCCTCCGGGCGCCGAGCTGGGCCAGCGCCGCGGGCAGCGCGTCGAGGATCTCCATCGAGGCCCGCGGCCGGTAGTAGTTGGCCGTGCCGACCTGCACCGCCGACGCTCCGGCCACCAGGAACTCCATGGCGTCGTCGATGTTGGCGATGCCTCCGATTCCGACCACGGGCACGTTGACCGCGCGGGCAACCCGGTACACCGCGCACAGCGCGATCGGCTTGATCGCCGGACCGCTCAGTCCCCCCATCACGTTGCCCAGCATCGGCCCGCGGCGGCGCCAGTCGATCGCCATTCCCAGGCACGTGTTGATCAATGAGACGGCGTCGGCGCCCCCATCCGCGGCGGCGGCGGCAATCGCCGTGATATCGGTGACGTTGGGCGTCAGCTTGGCAACAACGCTCAGCGAAGTCGCTTCCCGCACGCCGGTCACCACGCGCCGGCACAAGGCCGGATCGGTGCCGAAGTCGACCCCGCCGCTCACGTTCGGGCAGGAGATGTTCAGCTCCAGGGCCGCCACGCCCGCCTGGCCGTCCAGCGCGCGCGCCAGCTCGACAAACTCCTCCTGGGTGCGGCCCGCGATGCTGACCACGATCGGCGCGCCCAGCGTCGCCAGGTACGGCAGATGCTGCTCGACAAAAACGTCGATGCCGTCGTTGTCCAAACCGATCGAGTTCAGCATTCCGGCGGCCGTTTCGACCGTCCGCCAGGGAGCATTGCCGGCCCTGGGCGCTTTGGTGATGGTCTTGGGCAGGATGGCGCCCAGCCGGCCGAGGTCGACGAGCCCGGCCATCTCGCGGGCGTAGCCGAACGTGCCCGAGGCCACCATGACGGGATTGGGCAGTTCGAGGCGGCCCAGTTGCACTGCGAGGTCGATGTCCACACGAGCAATGTAACCCGCCCGGGTGGCTGCGGCAAAGTCCCGACGCGCCGGGATGCCCAGTATCGCCATCGCGTTGAAGAGGGTGGCTGGGCCAAAGCGGTAGCGTGCCCCGGTAAGGCTGGAGACTGGAGGTCGAGGCACAACGGCGGCAGAGGGTCTGGCCGTCCTACTCCTCCTTTCTCCTTCTGCCTTCTTACCTTCCGGCGTGGCCCTAGATGATGCCTCCGTGCGTACGATAAGGCGTCGCATGGCTCGGCTGATCCAGGAACCAGATCCTTTCCCAGTCGTCGAGCAAGTGACGCAGATCTTCGGACGACCAGATCAACTGCTGAGTGCGGCGGACCGGGTCGGCCGAGTACGCCGGAATGAAACATCCAGCACTGGGGGCCACCGAAAGGCCGACGACAGCCGCCATAAGCACCTTGCGCATTACTAACACTCCTCCCTGAGACGGTGGACGAGCAGCCGCTAACGGGCCGCACGCGCCTACGTCGGGCGTCCGTGCCGCATGGGTTTTCTAATCCCTGCCAGCGTTAACAACGACCTATCGAGAAAGCCAACCGCTCTGAACAACTGTCCGTGCGGGTCCATGTGTTCCCGGCCGCAACGGAGCGACGCACGCAATGGTCTCGATCCAGCGGGTTCGCTCTGCCGCCACTGCCGGATGGGTCTTGAGAGCGGCGGCGGCCTGCGATTTTACGTCTTGGCTGGTTTGGCTGCCGGGCGGGACATGGCGTCAACCAGCCTGGCAGGCTCACTCGGAGCTGTTTTGATCGCTTCCGTAACCCGATGGTGCGCCAAGCGCTTCGGGCATCGGTGCTTGCCTGGCGGGAGGCGTGCCTCGCGGCGCCGAGGAGGGGGCAGCCTGGTTCGAGCGGGCGGCGGCGGCTTGGGCCGCTTGCCGCTCCAGTTCCCGGACCCGTTCTTCCATCTCCTTACCCGGCTTGAACGTGACGACGTACTTTTCGGGTACGAAGACCTTGTCGCCGGTGCGAGGGT
>JBBDNX010000421.1:0-3864 GCA_040877345.1 Pirellulales bacterium | reverse complement strand
GCCTTAGTCACAATTTTAGCTGGGGCCGGCAGTCGGTGATAGGTCGGTTAGTTGCCCCGGGCGGTTGGGGGCGGGTAGAATCAAGGCCGTTCGAGAGCCGATTCTCCATTGGACGACCAGGCGGGGAGGCACGAGGCGTGTCGCGCACTTCATGCCGTTGGTTGATGATCGCAGCCGGCTGTTGGCTGGCTTGCGCCAATGGCGCGCCGGCAGACGACGATCTGTGGGCGGCGCCGGACGCCGCGGCCATGACCCGGTGGGTCGATGAGCTGCTGCTGGAGCGGATGAGCCAGGCGGGCGTCGAGCCGGCGGGGCAGAGCGACGATGCGGAGTTCCTGCGGCGGGCCTGGCTGGACGTCAACGGCGTCATCCCCACGGCATCCGACGTGCGGGAGTTTCTCGGCGATATCCGAAGCGAGAAGCGAGCGTTGGCCGTCGAGCGGCTCTTAAACAGCCCACGCTATGCCACGCACCTGGCCAACGTCTGGTCGAACATGCTGCTGCCGGCCGACGCCCAGATCGAACGGATCGAGCAGACGGCCCAGTTCAACGGTTGGCTGCGGCGGCGCTTCGCCGAGAACACCCGCTACGACACGCTGGTGGCCGACTTGCTGACGACCACGGGCGAGGGGGACCGGGCCGGCGCGGTGCTGTTCTACACGGCGGCCGAGGTCAAGCCGGAGGAGCTGGCCGCCAGCACGTCGCGGATTTTTTTGGGGGTGCAGATTCAATGCGCCCAGTGCCACGATCATCCGTTCGACGAGTGGAAGCAGCGCGACTTCTGGTCGTACGCCGCCTTTTTCGCGCGGCTGCAGACATCGGCGGGGGGCGGGCCGATGGCGACGGCACTCGTCGATGCACCGCGGGGCGAGGTGATGCTGCCCGACAGCGAGGAGGTCGTGCTGCCCAAGTACCTTGGCGCCGAACCGCCCCGCGAGGATGCCGACGTGAACCGGCGGCGGCAATTGGCCATCTGGATGGTGTCGCGCGACAATCCTTACTTCGCCCGCGTGGCGGTCAACCGGGTCTGGGCCCAGCTCTTCGGCCGGGGACTCGTACACCCCGTGGACGACTTCGGCGAGCACAATCCGGCCAGCCACCCGCAACTGCTCGACGAGCTGGCGGCCTGGTTCGTCGCTGCCGGCTACGACCTGCGGGCCTTGTATGGAGTGCTGGCCAATACCGAGGCCTACCAGCGGACCAGCCGGGTCGATGCCCGGGAAAGCGCGGATGAAGCGCCGCCGGAGTTGTTTTCACGCATGGCGATCAAGACGCTGACTCCCGACCAGCTCTACGACTGCCTGTTGCGGGCCACGCGCTTTGCCGAAGCGGAGCAGGGAGGCGGCCTGGGGCCCATCTCGGCGGCCGAGCTGAACAGGCGGCAGTTTCTGGCGCGCTTCAACATGGGGACGCATGAGGCGGTCGAGTTTCAGGCTGGCATCCCGCAGGTGCTGGCGTTGATGAACGGCCCGCTCACCGCGCGCGCGACCGATCCGGATCAAGGCGGCGTGCTGCAGGCGTTGGCTGCGCCGTTTTTCAGCGACGGCGAGCGGGTGGAATCGTTGTTCCTGGCCACGCTCTCGCGCCCGCCGGGCGACGCGGAGCGGGCGAGGTTTGTCGAGTATGTTGAAACCGGCGGGCCGACCGCGGACCGGCGGCGGGCCCTGGGCGACCTGCTGTGGGCCTTGCTCAATAGTCCGGAGTTTGTTTTCAACCATTAGAGCAGGCCGGAGGCTGGAGGACGCACGAAAGAGGAACGGATCCCTTCTCCCCAGCGTCTCTGCTCTTCCTGCTTCATCGGGTGCCGGGGCGCCATCGGGTGCCTGGGGCAAAGTCCCGGCGCGCCGGGATGCCCAGTGCCTGCGAGGAAGGTAATGATGCTTCGGCCGCTGCTCAACGTTGGGGCGATAACACTCCTGCTGGCGGGTTGCAGCAAGACGGCTCCCACTCCCGCGCCCAAGGCGCTCGTTCCCCCGGTGAAGCAGACGGCCAAAGCGCCAGCCAGACCGGCCGGGATTAGCACGCCTGTCAAGAAACCGAAGGTCGAAGAAGCAACGACGGAGGATCCGCCGGCCGCGGCCCGCGTGGCGGACGCAAGTCGTGAGCCGCCGCCGGACTCGGTGGAGCGGTTTGCCTTGTTCACGCCGGGCGGGCCGCTGGTGGTCGAGTTGGCGATGACCATCGATGGGCAGCCCTACGGGATGGCCCGCGCCGAAGTGATCGACGACCTGCTCCAACAGGCGGACGTCGATGGCGACGGCCGGCCGACGTGGAAGGAAGTGCTCGGCAATAAGGCGCTCATGGCGCGCCTCCCGTACAGCCGGCGTGAGCTGGCCGACCGCAAGCAGTTCCTGGACCGGCACGATACCAGCCGCAATGGCCTGGTGGACCGGGCGGAAGCCGAGCGGCTGCTGTCGCGGATGAACAATGCAGGAGCGGCCTTCTCGCTGGATGGATCGGCCGGCTACGGCGGGATGAGCGACCGCCAGTCGCCGCTGTGGGAGCTGATGGACTTGGATCGCGATGACCTCTTGAATGCGGAGGAGCTGGCCGCGGCCAGCCAGCGGCTGAAGGTTCGCGACGCGAACGACAACGACACGCTCGAAGCCACTGAATTGGCCGATGCGCCGGTTGATACCAATGCCATGATGGGCGCCGGCCGCCGCACGAGCCTGGCAATACCCTCCGCGGTGGTTTTGGGCGCCGGTGGAAGCCGGTACGGCAATGCCTCGCTGATCGCCGAGCTCTATTTGATGGGCGGGGGAATCCGGGAAGACAGCTTCCCCCTGCTTCCCAGCCTGGCCGGTGAACTGGACGAAGACGGCGACGGATACCTGGACGCTGATGAGATCGGGCGGCTGGACGCAGTCGAGCCGCACTTCAGGGTGTGGGCCCAGTTCGGGCAGGCCGCCCAGCAAGAAGCTGGGCTTTCGCTACTGGGGATTTCGAATGAGCTGAATGGCGAGCAGCGGCCCGGCGCCCCGGCCGGCACGCTCACAATCGAGCTGACAGGCCTGCGAGTGACGTTCGTGCTCCGCGACAGTGGGTCGAGCGATTTCGCCGCGGCGGCCGAGGCGCAACTGGCTGCCCTGGATACGGACAAGAACGGTTACCTGGAAAAGCCAGAGCTGCCCAAGGCCGGCTCGCCGTTGCCCGCGGCCTTCGACGTGCTCGACGCGGACAAGGACGGCAAGGTCTACGCGGCCGACATCGCCCGCTACAACAAGCGGCAACAGGCGCCGGGGCAAAGTGCCATCAAGGTGACGGTGCGGCCGAACCGGGACGCCTTGTTGACGCTGCTCGACGCGGATGACGATGGGCGGCTGACCGCTCGCGAATTGAGCCTGGCGCCGGGCAAGCTGGCGCAATTGGACGCCGACGGCGACGGGCAGTTAAGCGTCGACGAGATTCCCAGTTCGATCGTGGTCCTCATCGAGCGTGGCGGCGGCAACACCGCTCGGCCCGATGAGACCATCGCGGCCGCCATGCCGGCCAGGCCGTCGCGCGGGCCGGCGTGGTTCGTCCACATGGACAGCAACCGCGACCAGGAAGTGAGCTTCCGCGAGTTCCTTGGCGGCGCCGATCGTTTCCAGGCGCTCGATTCCAACGGCGATGGCTTCATCAGCCTCGAGGAAGTGCTGGCCATCGACGAGTCGGACGACGACGCTCGACCTTGGTAGTTGCTAGTTGCTGGTTGCTGGTTCCTAGTAAGAGCAGCATGGTTGCTGGTTGCTAGCAAGAGAAGGAACCAACAACCAGGCTGGCGATCCGATCGTTCTAGCAACCAGCAACTAGGAACCAGGAACGAGAGCAACTAGGCTGGCCATTGCTGCCCGGTAACGCGCTCGTAGGCCTCGATGTAGC
>JBBDNX010000420.1:0-3874 GCA_040877345.1 Pirellulales bacterium | reverse complement strand
CCAGGTCGTGGCTGGCAATCAGCAGCGCGCAGTCGAGGCCCCGCAGCACCCCAATCAATCCTCGCCGCGCGCGGGGATCGAGATTGGCCGTCGGCTCGTCGAGCGCCAACAGCCTGGGTTCGCAGGCCAGCACTCCCGCCAGGCAGACCCGCTTCTGCTCACCCACGCTCAAGTGATGCGGCAATCGCTCGCCGTATCCCTCGAGTCCCACGGCCGCCAGCGAGGCGCGCACGCGCAGCCGGACGTCGGCCTGGCTCAGCCCCAGGTTCAACGGTCCGAAGGCCACGTCGTCGGCGACGGTGGGCGAAAACAACTGGTCGTCCGGATCCTGAAACACCAGTCCCACCGTCCGCCGCACGAGGGCCAGGTTGCCGGAGCATACCTCCAGCCCATCCACCCGCACGCCGGCCAGGTCGGCACGGCCATGGACCACGGTTGGCGCGCCGTCTGCCGAATGTTCCGGCCGGCCATTGCGGCCCGCCGATCTCCCGCGGCCGCGCAAGCCCTCGGGCAACAGTCCGTTGAGGTGCCAGAGCAGCGTCGACTTGCCGGCGCCGTTGGGTCCCACCAGGCCCACGCGCTCGCCCGGCTCGAGGCGAAAACCGACGCCCTCCAGCGCCAGCGTGCCGTCGGGATAACGATAAGTCAGTTGATCGACTTCAATCAATGGCATCGGACTCTTCAAATCGACGGGCATGGCCGTCGTAGCCGCGGGCCAGCATCGCGCCGTGCACGCGCTCGGCCCGCTGCGATGCGCGGACCATCAACATCCCGATCAATTCCGATCCCTGCCGCAAACCCTCGGACGACAGCCGGCCCGATGGGCGGAACGTCCGTGCCTGCCGGGCACGCCGCATGCGAGTCATTTCGTCGACCAGCACCCAACCGTACCGGTACATGGCGGCCATGGTCGCCACCAACAGCATGGGCATCCCCAGTCGCGACAAGCCGGCCAGCAGCCGCTCGTAGGGCGTCGTGTTGATCAACAGCAGCAACGTCGAAAAAGCCAGCATGCCCTTGACCAGCACGGTCGATGCCGGCACGCCGCCGCCGCTGAGTCCCTGGCCCAGCCAGATCAACAATCCCCAGGGGAGCAGGACCAGTGAGAACCAGGCCAACCGGGTCGCGACGAACCACCAGCCGATTCCGGCCAGGTAGAACCCCAGGCCGATCAGGACGGCCAAGGCAAGGTGCACCGCCGAAACCTGCACCGGGCCGGGCAAGGGCCAGAACCGGGCGCTGGTCAACTGGGCCGCGGCCACGAGCGTCAGGGCGGCCAGCAGCTTGAAGCGCGGATCGGCGCGGTGCAAGGCACTCGTGCCCTGCCGGCTATGCCTGTCCAGACTGTATTGATCGAGCGAAGCCACCGCGCCAGCCTTTATGGGGATACTATGCCCAATGCGGCCGGGATACAATGGACCAGAATCGTGCGGGGCATCCGCCGCGCCGGGCCTCCCCCATTTCGGCCCATCCCAAAGGATCTCATTTGCGAAAACCGTTGCTGGCCGTGACGATGGGCGACGCGGCGGGCGTGGGTCCCGAGGTCATCGTGGGGGCCTGGAGTCACGCGCCGGTCCACGACTGGTGCCGCCCCTTTGTCCTGGGCAGTCCGCAGGTGATGCGGCGGGCCGCTCGCCTGCTCGGCAACGGCGTCGATGTCCACCAGATCAAAAGCCCCCAAGAGGCCGTCCCCTCCCCTGCTCTGCTGCCTTGCTTGGAAGCCTGCGACGATGCCGTGCAGCACGTGGCTCCCGGTGGCATCGACGCGCGGGCGGGACAGGCCGCCTACGAGTGTCTGCTGGCGGCGGCGGCGCTTGCGCTGGACGGCCAGGTCGACGGCATCACGACGGCGCCGCTGCAGAAGGCGGCCCTTTGGCAGGCCGGGCATCACTACCCGGGCCACACCGAGTTGTTGGCCCACCTGTGCGGCATCGATGACTTTGCCATGATGCTCTACCTGGCGCCGGGAGAGCACGTCCGCGGGCCGGCCGGGCTGGGCGTGGTCCACGTGACGCTGCACATGGCGCTTCGCGACGTGTTCGCCTCGTTGTCGACCCAAGCCGTCTTCAACAAGATCCGTCTGGCCGACGGTGCGCTGCGGCCCCTGGCCCCCGCGGCGCCGCGGATTGGCGTATGCGCCTTGAATCCGCATGCCGGCGAGTCGGGCTTGTTCGGCCACGAGGAGCAGGAAGTGATCGCACCGGCGGTGCGGCGCGCCGAGGCCGAAGGCTTGGACGTCGAGGGACCGCTGCCGGCCGATACCTTGATGGTCCGCGCCGCGGCGGGCGAGTTCGACGCCGTCGTGGCCATGTACCACGACCAGGGGCACATCGCCTTGAAACTGCTCGGAATGCACCGGGCAGTCAACGTGACCCTGGGCTTGCCGATTGTGCGGACCAGCGTGGCCCATGGAACGGCCTTCGACCTGGCCTGGCAGGGCCGGGCCGACTGCACGAGCATGATCGAGGCCTTGCGGATCGCGGCGCTGCTGGCGGGGCGCGGTTGACGGGCGGCGGAAGAACGACAAGGCGACACGGCGAACGCGGGGGAACGGACAAGGACTGGGGCACGCTATCGCTTTGCCGCCAGACACACGGCCACCCGGGGGGTTACTGCTTTGGACGAGTGTGCTGCCGGAGATACCGGTCGGTTTCGTCGGTCCAAGGCGTGGGGCCGGGCTCGTATTCGAACAAGCGCTCGTCCAGCGGCTGGTCGAACCTGACGTCATAAAGATCGATGGCCACCAGGATCGGGTCCGTCTCGCCCGTCTCGGTTGCCGTCCGGCGGTATTCAATCCGGTAGGGGAACAGGTCGTCGCGTCCCAACAGCACGATCACGTGGTCGGGCAGCGCCGGCGGCAGCTTGTCGAGCTGGGCCGGCTTACCTTCTTCGATTCGAGCCCGCTGGTCGGGAAGCCAGCGTGCCAATTGCTCCGCCTGCCACTGGCCGCGCAGGGCGTGCACGCCGCGTCCCCGGAGCTGCCCATCGCTGAGGGTGGCGAATTCAAACGCCCGGTCCAAGGCCTCCAGCAACTGGGGCAGGCCTCCCCAACCGAGGGCCGGCGCCATCCCGCCGCCCGCGTCGGCTCCGCCTGCGGAGGGGGCGCCGTCGGTGGCCTCGACGGCTGACAGCACGCGGGCCAGGTCGACCCGGCCCAAATCCGGCGGTGCGTGCAACTGCGTTTGCCGGCGGATCCACAGATATTGTCCGTCGCACACTTGCTGAAAACTGGCCACCTGGTCGTCCACGCGCAACGTCAGCTCGAACCGCAGGCGGGGTATTTCGCCCGCCGCTTGCAGGTACGTGCCGCTGCCCACCAGTTGCTGGCGATACAGGTTCACTTGCTGCCGGATGGCGGCCGAGATCGAGCGGTGCGCGGCGAGACGGGTGCGGGCCTCCGCCAGCAGTTGCTCGGCCCGGGCGCTGGGCTGCGGGCCGGACTGTTCGGAACCTGGTCCGATGGGCGCCGCGGCGGGTGTAATACCTCCGAGGACGGTGAGCAGCCCAGGCGAGAGCTGCCCATCCGCGGCCGCCATAACCCCCAACAGCCCAATCCCCAAGCAGGTCCATGGCAAGGCTGGAAACCTGTTCGTCATCTTAGGGTTCTGCCGGATTTGTCAAAGAATCCCGATCTGCCAAACCGACCAATTACTACAGAGGCTCACCATCCAAGGCAGCCCTTACGGATGCAGTTGACCGGCCAAGAGCAACGACGTGCCGGTCGGCTGGGGTCATTCGGGGCGGATTATAGGGGGGTGCCGGCGGTGGGGCCACGCCAATGTGTCGGCAGAGCGGCCGCCCGACGCGGCCCATGGATCACCAAACAGCCACGAGACCAGCCGAGGCCATCACCTGGCCGGCCTGGGCGATAATC
>JBBDNX010000419.1:0-3876 GCA_040877345.1 Pirellulales bacterium | reverse complement strand
GCTGCACCCCTGCTCGAAGTACGTGCCCACGAACTGGTGCGTCTCCCGCTCGATCACTTCGACGATGGCCCCGCGTGGTTGGCGGAAGCCGCCGCGCGGCTTCAGCAGCCGCACCAGGACCACGTCGCCGCTGGCGGCATCGCCGGCCTGGTCGGCGGCCACGTAGATGTCCTGATCGCGATTGCCGGGAGCGGCGCCGGCGGGGTGCACGAAACCAAAGCCGCCCTGCGCACGGCGGAAAACGCCGGTGAAGTGGCCGCCGCCCGAGTAGTGCTCGGGGCCGGACTCGATTACGCCGGTCGAAGACTCGCGCCTTTTAACCGCCGCTTTGGCCGCGGGCGGGCAGACGAGGTGCTTCGGTCCATACGACAACTGCCCCTGGCGGACCAACCGCTTGACCAGCCGCTTCAGCTCTTGCAGGCGCGGCTCGGGGATATTGAGCTTCTTGGCCAGCATCCGCGGCTTGACCGGCTTATAGCCAGGTTTCCGCACGAACTCCAGCACCGGCTGGGCGAGGTCGCTTTCGTCGTTCATTCAAAACCGTACAACTGAGTGAGTAGCAGGCACACTTCCTGTGCCACTGCTTGGAGGTCCCGACGTGTCGGGACCGAGAAGCAGTGCCCATAGGGTAGCAGGCACACACCGTGTGCCGTAGCCTGCGGTCTGTCCGTCGAAACCGGCGCCAACGTCACTGAGACCCAGCCGGCTGTATCTCGTGCTGCTCGCCGGTTCCCTTGAACAGCTTGCGGCCCAGGTTGTGGTTGAAGCTGGTCCAGGGGCTCTCGACGTTCGGATCGTCGCGCATCTGCTGCTGGAAGCTGTGCACCTTGGCATCGAGATTGTCGAGGTGGTGCAGGGCCACGGCCTCCAGCGTCATGGGCAGCTTGGGGCTGCCGAACTCGTATTGCCCATGGTGGCTGATAATCATGTGCTTCAGCCGCAACACGGTCTCGGCGGGGACCGGTTCGCCGGTGAACCGCTCGGCCTCGGCCACCTTGGCTTCCAAGAGCGCCACGCCCATCACGAGGTGGCCGATCAATTGGCCTTCGTCGCTGTAGGAGAAGCCGCGGTCGTAGCAAAGCTCGTCGATCTTGCCCAAGTCGTGGACAAAGGCGCCCATCAGCAGCAGGTCGGCGTCGATGGCCGGATAGCAGCAGGCCACGCGGATCACGACTTCCATCAGGTTGACCACGTGGTGCAAGAGCCCGCCCACGTAGGCGTGGTGATTCTTGACGCCGGCCGGCGCGCGGCTGAACTTGGCCATGAACTGGTCGTCGACGAGGAAGCATTCGGCCAAGGTCCGCAGGTGCGGGTTGGCCATGCCGCGGAGCATCTCGCCGAGCCGCACCGTCAGGCGGTCGATTTCGCCCGGTCCCAGCGGCATAAAATCGGCGTGTTCGATCTCCTCCGGACGCGCCTTGCAGACATTGGTCGCAATGAGCTGCAGGGCGCCCTGGTAGAGCTGGGTGGATCCCTCGACCCGCACGAAGTCGCCGTCGTCGAAATTGCGGTACTCGACGTCGCCGGCATTCCACATGCGGGCACTGATCGATCCGGAGCGATCCGACAGCTCGACTTGCAGATACAGATTGCCGTTGCGATTGGGGCGCAACTGCTTCTGCGAAGCCAGAAAGATCTGGTCGATCGACTCCTGGGGACCAAATTGATTTACATAGCGACGCGGCATCGAAAGCGGCTTTCTAGCAGGAGAGGCGCGGGGGCGGCGGGCCGTACCGCACAGCCAGGCCGTCCCGAGTGGTTTCGATGATTTTAGGCTCCCCGGCCCCCACCCACAAGGGCCGCCCATAGAACGCCGTTCGTTCCGTTTCCCCGTAGAACGGAATTCATTGCATTTCCCCCGTAGAACGCAGGTCGTTCCGTTTGCCCCGTAAATCCAATTTCATGCGTTTGCCCGAACCACGCGACCCTGTTCGGAATCCCCTTCAACAGGGCTTGCTTGCCTCGATTTGGTGCGATTGCCTAGAATGCCGCCGTTCTTGCCGTGCGGCAAGCCCACACCGCCGCTGCTCAAACGGAATGAAGTTCCGTTCTACGTCAAAGGATTTCGCCGTGCGTTGGACCCAGACGCTGATCCCGACGATGAAGGAAACGCCCGAAGGGGCGGAGATTGCCAGCCACGTGCTCATGCTGCGGGCCGGGCTGGTTGGGCAGCTCATGGCCGGTGCGTACACCTACCTGCCGCTGGGCCTGAGGGCATTGCGTAAAGCCGAGCAGATCGTCCGCGAGGAGATGGACCGCGCCGGCGCGGTCGAGCTCTTGATGCCGGCCCTGACGCCGATCGGCTTGTGGGAGCGGACAGGCCGCGTCGAGGCTTTTGGCAACGTCCTGATCCACTTCAACGTCCGGCGGCAGAACCGGCAAGTACACTTGGCGCTGGGTCCCACGCACGAGGAGGTGGTGACCGACCTGGTTTCCAGGCACGTCTCCAGCTATCGCCAACTGCCCATCACGCTCTACCAGATCCAGACCAAGTTCCGCAACGAGGAGCGTCCGCGGTTCGGCGTACTGCGGACCAGCGAATTCCTGATGAAAGACGCCTACAGTTTCGACGCCTCGGTCGAGGGCCTGAACCAGAGCTACGACAAGATGTACCAGGCGTACTGCCGGATCTTCGACCGCTGTGGCCTGGAATACCTGGCGGTGGAGGCCGAGAGCGGCCCCATCGGCGGCGACGTCAGCCACGAGTTCATGGTGCTCGCCGAGCACGGCGAGGACACGGTGGTTCACTGCCGGCAGTGCGGTTACGCGGCCAACCTGGAGCGGGCCGACATCGGACGCCGCCCGCCCGCGCCGGGGGGCGGTGGCGGGCAGCCGTTGGCCAAGGTCGATACGCCCGCTGCCAGCACCATCGAGCAGGTGAGCAGGCTCTTGAAGCGCCGGCCGAGCGAGCTGATCAAGACCTTGATCTACGTGGCCGACGGGCGGCCGATCGCCGTGCTGGTGCGCGGCGATCACGAAGCCAATGAAGGCAAGATCCGCCGCGCGGTCGGCGCGAGCAAGCTGGAATTGGCCCCGGCCGACGTGATCGAGCAGGTCACCGGCGCTCCGGTCGGCTTTGCAGGTCCGGTGGGCCTGGCGATCGAGTTGTGGGCCGACGACGACGTGGCCGCCGTGCGCGATGCCGTGGTGGGCGCCAACGAGGCCGACAAGCACTACACGGGGGCCAACCAGCCCCGCGATTTCACGCCCAAGGCCTTTGCCGATCTGCGCAACGCCGCCGCGGGCGATCCCTGCCCGCGCTGCCCGGACACGCTGACGCTGGAGCACGCCATCGAGGTGGGTCACGTGTTCAAGCTGGGCACCAAGTATTCCGAGGCGCTGTCGGCCCGCTTTCTCGACGACAAGGAGCAGCAGCATCCGGCGATCATGGGTTGCTACGGGATCGGCATTAACCGGATCATCGCGGCCCTGGTCGAGACGCGGCACGACGAGAGCGGCATCCTCTGGCCGATGTCGCTCGCTCCTTACCAGGTGCTCTTGGCCCCCTTGAACGTGAACCAGCAAGACGTGATGGAGACCACCAACGCCCTGTACGATGAGTTATGCCGCTCAGGCATCGAGGTGCTGTTGGACGACCGCGACCAGCGGCCGGGCGTCAAGTTCAAGGACGCCGATCTGATCGGCATCCCCTTGCGCGTCGTGATCGGCGGCCGCGGTCTGAAAGACGGCCAGTTGGAGATCAAATGGCGTTGGGAGCCAGCTCCCCAAATGATCCCCCTCGCCGGCGCCGCCGACGCCATTGCCCGGACGGTGTGCGAGCACGATTCCGCGACCGGCGGCGAATAACGATGTTTCCCTAATTCGACTGTTGGGTTTACCGTCGCTGATTAATGTGCAAAGGAGCCAAGAGTTTCA
>JBBDNX010000418.1:0-3917 GCA_040877345.1 Pirellulales bacterium | reverse complement strand
CTGCGGGCTGACCGTGATGGTCATGGCCATCGCGGGAATCGCGCGCGTGTCGGCGGACGGCGCCCGAGTCGCCATGGCCCAGGAAGAAGATCCCGACTTGCCGGCAGCCGATGGTCAGGCGGCGGGCAATGCCGGCGCCGCCGCGCCGGCGGCCGGCCGGGGGGCCGCCAAGGCACCCGCGGCCAAGGCCGACAGCCGGACGCAGAGCATGCTTGGCTTCTACTTCGACGCGTTGGGCGCCAAGTACGTGATCATCTTCCTGGCGTTGTCGTTCACGTTGGTGGCGCTGGTGGTGATGAACATCCTGACGCTGCGGCGGTCGAGCATCGTGCCCTTGGACCTGGTCGAGGGGTTCGAAGCGCACCTGAACGAGAAGCGGTACCAGGAAGCGTACGACCTGGCCAAGAGCGACGACTCGTTTCTGGGACACGTGCTCTCGGCCGGACTGGGCAAGCTCTCGGCCGGCTATCCCCAGGCGATTGAGGCGATGCAGGAAGTGGGCGAGGAAGAGACGATGAAGCTGGAGCACCGCCTGGGGTACATCGCCCTGATCGGCACGATCAGCCCGATGATCGGCCTGTTGGGGACGGTGGACGGCATGGTCGAGGCCTTCCGGGAAATCGCCACCAGGGGAACGCAGCCCAAGCCCTCCGCGCTGGCGGAAGGGATCTCCAAGGCGCTCATTACCACGCTGGTGGGATTGTGGCTGGCGATCCCGGCCATCGCCATCTTCGGCATCATGCGCAACCGGATGGCCCGGCTGACGCTGGAAGTGGGCATTCTGAGCGAGGGGCTGATGAGCCGCTTCTCCAACGTCGGCAAGAAGGGGTAAGCCGGCCATGGCCGTCCGACGCAAAAAGCTCGACATCTCGGCCGAGGCCGACATGACGCCGATGATCGACATGACGTTCCAGTTGATCGCCTTTTTCATGGTTCTGTTGAACTTTGCCGAGGGAGAGCAGGACGAGCGGATCAAGCTGCCTTCCAGCGAGCTGGCCAAGCCGCCCGAGGCCGCCTTGGAATCGCCGCTGACGCTCCAGCTCACCGAGGAGGGCGACGTGCTGTTTGCGGGCAGGATGCTGCCGATCGCGGCCTTGTCGGAACCGCTCCGGCATGAGGCGGCCGTGCTCGAGCGTCAGAACAAGAACGTGGCCGACGCCTCGGTGATCATCCGGGCCGACGCTTCGGCCAAGACGGGGGTGGTGCAGCAGTTGATTCAGAAGTGCCAGGAACACGGCTTCGAGAAGTTCCTGCTGCGCGCCAAGCAGGAAGCGAGGGGCCCCTGAATGAGAATCCGCAAATCAGCCGCCCACAGGGTCGACAAGGTCGAGATACAGATGACGCCGATGATCGACATCGTGTTTCAACTGCTGGCCTTCTTCCTGATGACGTTCAAGATCACGACCCTGGAAGGCGACTTCAACATCAAGATGCCGGCGCAGGCGCCCAGCGCGGGGCCGGTCGAGTTTCCGCCGCTTCGCGTGCAATTAGTGGCCGATGCCCAAGGGAACCTGGCCGCCATCCGCCTGGGCGACAGGCCCCTGACGGGCTTCGACGCGCTGCACCGGGAGATCCTCGGCCTGGTCGGCAGCCCGACGGGACCCAACCCACTGGCCGGTCAGCTCGAAGTGGAGTTGGACGCCGACTACAACCTGCGCTACGTCAACACGGTCGATGCGATCACGGCCATCTCCGGCTACGTGAACAAGGACGGGCACGTGGTCAAGCTGATCGAAAAGCTCAGGTTCACGCCGCCCGAGCCGCCGCCGGAGTGAGTCTCAGCCGCGGGGGTGGAAGCGGCGGTGGACGGCCTTGAGCCGCGATGAGTCGACGTGCGTGTAAATCTGCGTGGTCGTGATGCTGGCGTGGCCCAGCATCTCCTGCACCTGGCGCAGGTCGGCCCCGCCCTCCAGCAGGTGCGTGGCGAAACTGTGCCGCAGCGTGTGCGGGCTGACGCGGTCCGACGCGCCCGCCCGCAGCGCGAAATGCTTGACCAGCTCCCAGATCCGCTCGCGGCGCAGGCGCCGCCCGCGCCGCGACAGCAACAGCCAGCTCGGCGGGCTTGTTGCGCGGGCCGCCAGGGCCGGCCGCTCGTGCTCCAGATAAGCCCGCACGGCCTGGGCGGCCCGCTTGCCCAGCGGCACGAGCCGCTGCTTGTCACCCTTGCCGCGGCAGAGGCAATACGACTCGTCGAGGTGCACGTCGCGCGTGGCCAGGTGCGACAGCTCCGAGGCGCGGCAGCCGGTCGCATAGAGCAGCTCGAGCAGGGCCCGGTCGCGCCGCCAGAAGGGCTCGCCCGGCCGGGGGATCGCCAACAGCCGGTCGACGACCTGCGGCGACAGCACTTCGGGCACTCGCTGCCAAAGCTTCTGGCTGCCCAACAGCTCGACCAGGTTCTCGGTCAGGATGCCTTCTAACTGCAGATAGCGAAAGAAGAGCTTGAGCGAGACCAGGTGCCGCCCCAGGCTGGCGGGGGCAAGGCTCTGCTTGTGCAGCCAGCCGGCGTACTCGGCCAGGTGGCGAATAGTGAGCGAGGCGATCGAGCGGTTGCCGAGCCAGGCATGAAAGCGGCGCAGGTCGCGGCGGTACGCCAACACGGTGTTCTCGGCCAGGTGACATTCGCCGGCCAGGTAGCCGACGAAGGCCTCCGACCAGCGATGCTCCGCCCGCGCCGGGGCCGGCGGCGCCGCCTTGGTCCGGACCGGCTTGGATGGCGGCTTGCCCATGTTCTCTTCGTTCGGTCCCCCGCTCGCGGGCAGTTCATACTTTCGTCCCCGGCCGTCCGGAGCTGCGCAACCCGAAGGCCGCCGGGCCGCATGCTACAATCGAGCAGGTTGCCGCGCGGCAAGACTTAACGGCGGTAGCGAACATTCCGCGGAGGGAGGATCGGGCACGTGAACATTCTGGTGACGGGAGGGGCGGGCTACGTGGGGAGTCATGCGGCGCGGCTGCTGGACCGCGCCGGACACCAGGTATGGATCTACGACAACCTCTCCGTGGGCCATCGCTCGGCTGTGCTTCCCGGAAAGCTGATCGAGGGCCACCTGGCCGATCGAGCACGCCTCGAGCACGTGCTCCGCGAGCAGGCCATCGAAGCGGTG
Source organism: Pirellulales bacterium (assembly GCA_040877345.1). Classification (GTDB taxonomy): domain Bacteria; phylum Planctomycetota; class Planctomycetia; order Pirellulales; family JAICIG01; genus JBBDNX01. The sequence continues at coordinate 816 of JBBDNX010000418.1, read as the reverse complement.
ATGCACTTCGCGGCCTTTGCCCTGGTCGGCGAGTCGGTGACCGACCCGGCCCGGTACTACCAGAACAACGTGGTTTCGAGCCTGTCGCTGCTGGAGGCGATGCGGGCGGCCGGCGTGACGAGCATCGTGTTCTCGAGCACCACGGCCACCTACGGAGCGCCGGAGCGGATTCCGATCACGGAGGACGAGCCGCAGCGGCCGATCAACCCCTACGGGTTCTCGAAGCTGGTGGTCGAACGGGCGCTGGCCGATTACGCCCGCGCCTACGGCTTCGGTTACGCGGCCCTGCGGTACTTCAACGCCGCCGGCGCCAGCCCGGACGGCGACCTGGGAGAAGACCACACGCCAGAATCGCATCTGATCCCCATCGTGCTGCAGGCGGCGCTGGGATTGCGCGACGGGGTAACCATTTTTGGCGACGACTATCCCACGCCCGATGGCACGTGCATCCGCGACTATATTCACGTCGACGACCTCGGCGACGCGCACGTGAAGGCGCTGGCGCGGCTGGCGCCGGGCAAGGGTCTGGAGCTGAACCTGGGCACGGGACGCGGCCACAGCGTGCGGGAGGTGATCGAATCGTGCCGCCGCGTTTCGGGCCGCGAGATCCCCGTTTCGATCGGCGCGCGGCGGCCCGGCGATCCGCCGGAGCTGGTGGCCGCCTCCAGCCGTGCCCAGCGGCAATTGGAGTGGCAGCCGCGCTATCAAACGCTCGACTCGATTGTCGAGACCGCCTGGCGCTGGCATTCGACGCATCCCCGCGGCTACGGGGATTAGAAGGCAGAGGGCAGAAGGCAGAAGGCAGAAGCAGAAGGA
>JBBDNX010000417.1:0-3928 GCA_040877345.1 Pirellulales bacterium | reverse complement strand
CCGTGTTGCTCAGGCGGCAGAGCCCCTTGCCCAACACGGCCGTCAAGTGCTTGAGCTCGACGCGGCCCTGGCCGCCACCGCCCGCGGCCGACGAAACCGCGCCCTCGGTCGAGAGCAAGCGCTCGCTGATGGCCAACAGGCCGTTGTCCCACGAAAGCCGGAAGGGCTGCAAATCGCCGGCCCGCAGGAAGGTCGCTTCGCCACGGGCGATGCAATCGTCCAGGCGGATCTCGACCGCCTCCAGCGGCATCATTCCCTTGGAGGCCATCATCGAGTCGACGCCCGGGGCCGACTTGACGCGGAAAAAAGCGACTCCCTGATGATATGCGCCTCGCTGGTCGGAGGCGTTGCGGACGGTGAGCACGCACTTCTCCAGCGAAATCGAATCGGCGAGCTGCGTTTCGAACAGCGACCAGTTATCGGCCGGCAGGTTACGGGGCACCTCCAACTCGACCGAGACGTTGACCAGCTTCAAGCTGCCGCCGGCCACCGTGATCATGCTTCGCGGCGAGGTGATCGGATCGGGCTCGCTGGGACGGAACACGATCACCGGCCGGAACGGCTCCACCGCCCGAATCGTCAGTTTCTGGTTGGCCAGCGCAATCGGGTCGGACAGTCGGCGGCCGCTGTACTGCAGCTCGATGACCTCGTTCTTGCGGGCTTTGGCACACGCTTCCCGCAGCGTGGCAAAATGCTGGGGGCCGCGCACAGTCTCGCTCACGTAGAGCACGCCAGGCTGCACGTCGTCGGCCGGCCCCGGCGCGGCCGTAGCCGCTGCTTGCGACGCCGAAGCCGCCTGGTCGTGCGTCTGGGCCGCCGCGGGGCGCTGCGAGAAGTCGCCGGTCGGCGTGGAGGTCGTGCCCGGCCGCGCGGTGGAGCCGCCGGCGCGAACATTCGAGGGATCGGCCGGCGTCGCGCTCGATGCCCGACCGGCCGCATCGCCGGCCGGCGCGACGGAAGGCGATTGCGACGAGGCGCCCAGCGCGCCCGCGGCCGACGCGCGGCCGATGGCATCGACGGGATCGCTCGCGACCCGCGCCGCGCCGCCGCTGGCTGCCCGACGGCTTTCGATCGAATCATGGTCGGAGCCGCCTGGATCCAGCCGGCGCGAACCCGGCTCCGGGACGATCCGGCTCGCGCTGCCACTGCCGTCGTCGGTGCCGGAATTGGACTGTGAAACGCCGGCCCCGCTGCCCGGTACGCCGGACGGCTGAGCGGACCGGCCTGGTTCGACTCCTCGAGCATTCGAGTCGGCTTGCGTCGCCGGGTTCGCGCCGGCACCGCCCGCTGCTCCCCGCCGCTGAAGCGACCGCGGCCGCGGGTCCTCCGCCGGCTGAGTCGACGGCGCCGGGCCGCCGCGGGCAAAGCTCGGCCGCGCCGGCTCGCCTTCCAGCGACGGCCAGGCCCGATCCATGACGAGCGCGATGCACAACAGAGCCGCCACCGGGATCATCCAGGGGACGTGCCGCTCCCAGGTGGAGAGCGCCGCCGGACCGTTGGCCAGCAACACCAATCCACGCGCGGCGGGCGTGGGGCAGCCCAGTTGCTCGGCCAACAGCAGCATCTCGGCAATCAACTCGCTGGCATTCTGGAAACGGCGCCGGGGATCCTTGGCCAGCATCTTGCGGACCAGCGCGGAAACCTCTTCCGGCAAGGCGGGGCTGAACTCCCTGGGATCGGGAGGCTCGTCGCTGTTGTGCTGCAGCAGCTTCTGCAGCACCGTGCCTTCCGGAAAGGGAGGCCGCGCGGTGAGCATGTAATACAAGGTGCAGCCCAGCGAATAGATGTCGCTGCGGACGTCGGCGCTGCGCGGGTCACGGGCTTGTTCGGGCGAAATGTAGTCGAACGTTCCCAGCGTGACGCCGCTGGCCGTCAGTTCCTCCGCTTCCGGATTGACCTGGTGCAGCCGGGCCAGTCCCATGTCGACCAGCTTGGCCCGCCCCTCGGAGGTAATGATCACGTTGGAGGGCTTGATGTCGCGGTGGACCACGTCGCGGCTGCTGGCATGGGCCAGGGCCTCGGCAACCTGCAACGTATAGCTGATCGCCTCGGCCAGGGGCAGCGGCCCCTTGCGCTCGACCACCAATTCGCGCAGGTTGACCCCCTCGATGAACTCGAAAACGATGTAGTTCAGGCCCCGGTCCTCGCCCACGTAATAGACGCGGGCAATATTCTCGTGATCGAGCCGGGCGGCCGACTGGGCCTCGTTCTGGAAGCGGCGTCGGGTTTCTTCGTCGGCTCCCTGGTCTCGCGAGAGGACCTTCAGGGCCACCTCGCGATTGAGCATGGTATCGACGGCGCGGAACACCGCGCCCATGCCCCCGCCGCCGACGTACTCGCGCAGCTCGAAGTGGTTCAGCCGCTCGCCGGCCAGCAGCTTGCCCAGTTCCGCGGGGGCCGTCTGCCGCGCGGGGCTGGCCGCCGGGGATGGGGGACGCTGGGAGATCACCGTCCGCTCGTCGGGGTCGCAGCCACCGTCGACCGGCGCGGGGTCGCCGCCCGATCGTTGGATCAGCGGAGTCAATTCCAGCGGCTGGTGACTCGAACCGGCGTTACTCATCGGACACTTCGGCGCTTCGCTCCCAAAGAGGAGAGGAACCCTCTCTTCGACCGCAGCCCTCCCGCCTCCCGCGGGATTTGTACCGTACCTAGTTTTCCGCCGAGGACGAACGTCCTGAAGATTTGCCTAGGGCTCTTCCATGGCTCCACCCCATGGTATTTGCTGAGTAATGCTCGGTCAACATATTTAACGTCCCACGCCTGTTAAGTTTGCGCAGCCGGACCGGCCATCCCAAAACGGCCGCCCCGGCGCGCCCGCACCCGATTTTTCCTCGCGCACCTCCCCACGCCTATCCGGTAATCGGCTTTCAGGGCTCGGCGGCCACGCCTGCACTGGACACTTTGGCCATTTGTAAATAGGACTCTTGCACACTTTTTGAGCAGGCCGCGCGGTGCCCCGGCCAGGGCAGCCATGCACAAAAAAAGTGCAAACGGCTGCTATCGTCCTAAGTGCTAGCAGCATAATGCTATCGGTCCCAAGCTTGACCGGCCGCCCAAGATTCTGGCAAGTGCGGCCAGCGCGGCCGCCGGAAATGGAATTCACCATTCAAACCGTAGGAGAACCAGACAGATGAGTTCCAAGGAGCAACAGATTCACCGAGTGGCGACGGGCCTGTTCCACCAGAACGTGGATTGGGTCACCTTTTACAGGGAGATCTTCGGCGTCGGCGGACTTGTCCGGCGGACCTTTACCGACGCGGCCGCCTTGGCCACGTTCGAACAAACCAGCCAGTATTCCGAGATTCAGCAGATGCTGGCCAGGCTGCGCGCCAAAAGCGCCCCGCTGCCCGAGCCAACCGAGCCCACCCGCGTGATCACCATCCGGCTGCCCAAGAGCCTGCACGATTCGCTCAAGTGCGAGGCCAGCGACCGCCGGACCAGCATGAACAAACTGTGCATCTCGAAGTTGCTCCAGATGGTCGATGACGAGTTGATCCCGGTCGTCGCGACGGCCAACCCGACCGAATAAAAACAAAACCGAGCGCGCCCTCAATGTCGGCCGCACGGACAGGGAGGACGGCTTTCTCCAAGCCGTTGCGACGGGCATGGAGGCCCGTCCTATCTCATACAAAGCAAGTTCGCAGCGGGCCTGTAAGCCGGGTTCTGTCCCCACCGCAGCCAGGATCAGGCTGAGGCGGTGGATGGCCATTTCTCTAGGAGGCCGATTGCTCGGCCCCTCGAGCGGCCTACCCGGAAGTCGGTAGCGGACCGGACCGATCCGCACCGGCCGGCGGGCGGGATTTCCGCCAGCCGGCTGGCTTGCTTCCTGTTTGGCCTTGCTCCGGGTGGGGTTTGCCGAGCCAGGCCGGTCACCCAGCCTGCTGGTGAGCTCTTACCTCACCGTTTCACCCTTACCGCGCGGGCCTGG
>JBBDNX010000416.1:0-3945 GCA_040877345.1 Pirellulales bacterium | reverse complement strand
GTCCGATCGCCCGTGGCGGGGCACGCTGTACCTGGTCGCAGTGTACAGCCGGGCGTTGTCAGGCGACGAGGTGGCGCGCAACCACCAGGCGGGAGTGGCCGGTGTTTCGTTTGGTCCCGGCTATGCCGAGATCGTGGCCGCGCTGTCGCCGGAGCTCCGGCGCGAATACGACCGATTGGTGCTGGCGATTTCCGAGATAGAGTCTCGCCGGACGCTGCTGGCCGGAGGCTCCGCGCACGTGGTGACGCCGCGGCAGCCTGAGCTGTTCCGTGTGCTGGCCCGCGGCGACTACCGCCAGCCCGGCCAGGTGGTTTCGCCCGGCGGCATCAACGCCCTGGCCGGCGTGTCCGCCGATTTCGAACAGCCGCCCGATGCGCCGGAGGCCCAGCGGCGAGTCCGGCTGGCTCACTGGATTACCAACCCGAACAACCCGCTCGTCGCCCGCGTGATCGTCAATCGGCTCTGGCAGTATCATTTCGGCGTGGGCCTGGTACACACGCCCAACGACTTCGGCTTCAACGGCGGGCGGCCTTCGCATCCCGAGCTGCTCGACTGGCTGGCGGCCGAGCTGATCCGCCGCGGCTGGAGCTTGAAGAGCCTGCACCGCGAGATGCTCTTGTCGGCCGCGTACCGGCAATCTTCGGCCTATCGGAGCGAGCCGGCCGCCGTCGATGCCGACAACCGCCTGCTGTGGCGCAAGAGCCCGCTGCGGCTGGAGGCGGAGGACGTGCGCGACGCCATGCTGGCAATGTCCGGCGAGCTGAACCCGACCATGGGCGGCCCGGGCTACCGCGATTTTAACATCAAGACCGGGCTCAACGAGGTGTACGAGCCCTTCGACGCCGTCGGACCGCAGTACAATCGCCGCAGCATCTACCGCACCTGGGTCCGCTCGGGCACTAATCCACTGTTGGACGTGCTCGACTGTCCCGATCCGACCGTGGCCACTCCCAAGCGGACCGTGACGACCACGCCATTGCAGGCGCTCTCGCTATTGAACAACCCGCTGGTGAACCACGCGGCCGAGAAGATGGCCGCCAGGCTTAAGCGTGAGGCGGGCGACGACGCTGCCCGGCAAGTGGCGCTGGCTTGGCAGTTGGCCTATGCCAGGCCGCCGACGACCGACGAGAGCGCGTCGGCTGAGCGTTTCGCCTCCGAGTTCGGCCTCGATCAGTTTTGCCTGGCATTGTTCAACTCCAACGAGTTTTTGTATCTCGACTAGCAATGTAGCAGCCCCGCACGGGGCGAAAGTCAATAGCCGGGCGGCGTAAGCCCCCGGCAGCGCGCCACCGACCGCCGAAAGCCCCCGAAGGGGGCGACAGTGATCAGCCCGAAGCTAGATTCCCGAAATACGTGGCGTGCGTATCGTATGGGCGAACTGTCGGAGGGTTTCAACGTGATCCCAGCAGAAGCAACTGACCGCCGCGGTTTCCTGGCGCAGTTTTCATCGGGCCTGGCGGGGATGGCATTGACGTGCCTGTTGAGCCGGCCGGGTAGCGCCGGCGCGGCAACACCGGGCGATAGCGACGATCCGCCCCCGCACCATCCGCCCCGCGTCAAGCGGGTCGTGCAGATCTTTCTGCAGGGCGGCCTCAGCCAGGTCGACAGCTTCGACTACAAGCCGGAGCTGATCGCCCAGCACGAAAAGCCGATGCCGGCCAGCGAGCGGCCCGACGTGTTCTTCGGAAAAGTCGGCCTGCTCCATAAGCCGCACTTCGAGTTCAAACAGCGGGGCCAGAGCGGCCTGTGGGTCTCGGACCTCTTCCCCCACCTGGCCGAGCGGGCCGACGAGCTGACCGTGATCCGCTCGATGTTCTCCGCCACCGGCAACCATACGCCGGCCACGTACCTGGCCAACTCGGGCTTCAACGTGCTGGGGTTCCCCGCGGCCGGCGCCTGGGTTTCGTACGGCCTGGGAAGCGAGGCCGACAACCTGCCGACGTTCGTGGTGCTCGCCGACGTGCGCGGAGTGCCGACGGGCGGAGCCAACAACTGGACCAACGGCTTCTTGCCGGGCCGGCACCAGGGCATCCTGCTCAAGAGCTCCGGCCCGGCCATCAACGACCTTTCGCCGCCCGAGCCTGTCGACGAGCGCGTCCGGCAGGCGCGATACGAGTTTATCAACGAGCTGAACCAGCGGCACCTGGGCCAGCGGGGCCAGAACGACGCGCTGGCCGCCCGCATCCGCAGCTACGAGCTGGCAGCGCGGATGCAACTGGCAGTGCCCGAAGCGACCGACCTGGATCAGGAGACCGAGGCCACCCACGCGCTGTACGGCCTCGACGTTGCCGAATCGGCCGACTTCGGCCGCAATTGCCTGCTGGCCCGCCGGCTGCTGGAGCGCGGCGTGCGCTTCGTGCAGCTCTGGGCGGGCGGCCCTTTCGGCGGCCCCACCTGGGACGCCCACGACGACGTGCCTTCGAACCACACCGGCGAATCGAAGCGCATCGACCGGCCCGTGGCGGGCCTGCTCGCCGACCTGCGGCAGCGGGGCATGCTCGACGACACGCTGGTGATCTTCAACACCGAGTTCGGCCGCACCCCCTTCGCCCAGTCCGACGACGGTAAGCTGGGCGCCGGTCGCGACCACAACCAGGCAGGTTTTACCGCTTGCCTTGCCGGCGGCGGCTTGAAGCACGGCGTTGCCTACGGCGCCAGCGACGCCTTCGGCTACCGGGCTGTGGAGAACCCGGTCAGCGTGTACGACTTCCACGCCACGATCCTGCACCTGCTGGGGATCGACCACCACCGATTGACCTATTATCACAACGGCATCCGCCGCCGCCTCACCGACGTGCACGGCCACGTCGTCTCGGATATACTCGCCTGAACTTGGAGCAACGAATCGGAGTAACTACGGCGGGTGGCTGGGGCAAAGCGCTAGCGTGCCCCAGTTGTTTGCGGCCTCCTTCCTCCCTCCTCCTTTATCCTCCTTATCCTTCCTCAACTTTTTCCACGCCCCATGGAATCACCGCCCCGATTTAACCTCATCGCCCTCGTCTTATCCGCCTTGTTGATCGGACTTTGGCCTGCAGCCACGTTGGCCCAGGAGCCGCCCCCCATCGAGCACCCGCCGCCGCATTCACCTCAGGAGGCTGAAAAACTGTTCAAGGTCCCCGACGGCCTGCAAATCCGCCTGGTGGCCAGCGAGCCCCAGCTCAGCCAGCCCTTGTCGATCAGCTTCGACGATCGGAGCCGCATGTGGGTGCTGGAGTACCTGCAATACCCGATTCCCGAAGGACTCGAACCCGTCGAGGTCGATCAGTACCTGCGCACCAGGTACAACACGGTCCCCAAGCCGCCTCCGCACGGCCCGAAGGGGCGCGACCGCATCTCGATCTTCGACGACGCCGACGGCGATGGCCGCTCCGACACCGTGAAACGCTTTGTCTCCGACTTGAACCTCGCGTCGGGTATGGCGCTGGCCGGCGACGGCGTGTACGTGGTGCAGCCGCCGTACCTGCTGTTCTATCCCGACCGCGATCACGACGACCTGCCCGACTCGGATCCCGACGTCCTCTTGTCGGGCTTCGGCATGGACGATGCCCACGCCTTTGCCAACTCGCTCACCTGGGGCCCGGATGGCTGGCTGTACGGCGCCCAGGGGAGCACGGTCACGGCCAACATCCGCGGCGTCGAGTTCCAGCAGGGCGTGTGGCGGTACCATCCGCGCACAAACGAGTTCGAGCTGTTTGCCGAGGGGGGCGGCAACTCGTGGGGCATCGACTTCGACCAGTTCGGCAACCTGTTCGCGGCGGGCAACACGGTCGAGCCGCTGGTGCACCACGTGCAAGGCGCGTATTACGTCAAAGGCTTCGGCAAGCACGGGCCGCTGCACAATCCGCACGCCTACGGCTACTTCCTGCCCGTCAAGCACCATGGCTACGCGGGCGACAGCCTGACCGGTGGCTACGTGCTCTACCAGGGTGGAGCCTTTCCGCCGCG
>JBBDNX010000415.1:0-3954 GCA_040877345.1 Pirellulales bacterium | reverse complement strand
CAGCCCCGGAAGGGGCGAAAGTCAATAGCCGGGCGGCGTAAGCCCCCGGCAGCGCGCCACCGACACCGCCGTAAGCCCCCGAAGGGGGCGACAGTGATCGTAGCCTGAAGCTAGATTTCCGAAATGCCTGACGTGCGTATCGACCTTTACTCCTTGTGGCGCTCGGCAGGCGGCGAGGCTCCCCGTGGCTTCACTGTCTTCAGCTTCAGCTTGATTTGAATCTCCTGGAAGGCCGCGAGCGTTTGCTCCACGTGCCGGCGAAGATCCCCACCCGCCTCACGGCTGAACTGCTCGCGAATTCGCCGCACATCGTCAATCGCGGTTTCTTCGGCTTGCTCCGGTTCACTCATCGTCACTCTCCTCTAAGGGGGTCCGCGGCTGCTGACGGATTTCCTGGACCATCCAATCAAGCGTCTCGATAAATCGCTCAAGCACGTGGCCCTCCGTAAGGCTCAGGATCGGAAACTTGGGGAAGCCCTCCATCCCGGCATGGGTGATGCGCAGGCCCTGAATGTCCTTGATCCGTTCACGAAGCTCTTCTCGTTTGTTGGCTTCGTTAAAGGGGGCACGTTGCTTGAGAAACTTCATAGGAAAAGATACCAGTCCCTTCCCACTGACGACCAGGGGCTGGCAAGCTTGATCCGCGCGGCGCAGCACTGGCTTAAATACAAATCCATGCTTTCCCCGCAAGAAGTTGTCCTGGAGGCCTCGATCCCTCGCCCACGAAATCAGCCGCCTGGCAATTTCCTGTTCCCTCGGCGTTCGCATGGCGTCGAACTCCTTCAGGTACTCCTCCTCCGAGATGGGTTGGCGGCCTGTCGCACCCGATGCCTTCTTATGGCGGGCCAGCTCGGTTTGGCCGATCACTCTCGGGACAAGCGTCTTCATATTGTCATTGACATACTGCTTGACTTCAATTGCCAAGACCTCGGCTGGATCCATCTGCTCGTTCAGGAACTCTACGAGTCGCTTCAGCTCGGCAGGAATGTGATCCGCGATAAAGATCATCCGAATTCGGCCGGCCTGCAGGTTGGTTTTGACCTTCTGCCAGAACTCCGAAGAACGACCTTCGTCGCCAAGGAACTCGGTCAGTACCTCTTCAGGATCGGAGTTTTCGGTGTTGCAACGAGACTCAAACGTGGCCTGGATCCCCTCGACCGGCCAATAGGCTACCCCGTTGGCGGCGTAATCGAGCATCTGGCCGACGACTTCCCGCCGGATCTGCGTGTTGCTGCTTCGCTTGACCTCGACCAGCGTCGGGATCGCGTCCTGGTCCAGGAACAGATGATCCAGCGACCATCGGCCGGCGCCATCCTGCTCGCCCGGCACCCGCATCTCGCGGGTGACAAGCAACCACCGTCTTGGGTCATCGCTGTCGATCTGCTCGCCCGCCAAAAGATCGGTGTATTTCGCCAGCCATTCTTGAAGGCGCGCCTCCGAATCGTGGGCGCCTCCTCCATTGCAAGAAGACCGGAGGGCTCGTTTAAGAGATAAATGCGACCAGCCATCGTTGGGCCTCAAACGTTCGGTTAATATCACATAGCGAATCTCCCGCCACCAAGATTCTAACGGCTATCGCCGACGACATCGACGTAGCAGGACTCGCCAGAGTTCTGGAGAACTGCATGAGCGGCCGGAATTCTGGCGCTCTCCGGCTACGAAGTGGCCGAGGCAGGCAGCGCGGACGCGAAGGCCCGGCGCAGAAGGGGTACCAGAAGCCAGCAGCCGGCGGTGAAAGCCGCTCCCGTGAAAATCAGCGCCTCGAAGGCGCCGCGGGCGGCTGCGGCGGTTTGCCCGCCCTCGAACCATGTGCCTCCGAAACTGGTCGAAACAAGCGTGCTCAGGTTCGACAGCGCCATCAACAAGGCGAACGCCGTCCCGGCCACGCGGACCGGGCAAAGCTGCGCGGCCAGGTCGAACTGAATCAAGGTCGCCGTCATGTAAAAAAATCCAGTGAGCACGCTGATCCACACGGCCGACGTCTTGTCGCTTAGAAACAAGTAGCTCAGGTTGCTGGCCATCCCCAGCACGATCGCCGCGTGGACCAGAGCCAACCGCGAAAGGCGGCGGCAAAACAGGCCGTAGCTCGCGCAGGCCGCAATCGAGCCGGCCGCCGACAGCGAAACCATGTCGCCGTAGAAGTCGCGCCCCAGTTCGAGCGGCCCCGTGGCATAGAGCTGCAGCACGGCGTTGGAAAAGGGATTGAAGCTCCACAGAAATAAGAAGCCCGCGATCACGGCCATGCCGCGCCCGCGGCCCGCCAGCCATAACTCCCGCCCTCCCTGCCGCCACTCCGCGCGGCGCGTCCGGTCGCGCGGTTCGCGGACGGCAAACATGGCGACGATCAACGTCAAGGCCAGCAACACGGAGCAGATCAAAAAGCCGCTTGCCGCCAGGCCGTGCTGGCTGAGCCGCCCACCCAACGAGCCGGCCAGCAACGTGGCCGCGTACATCGAGCCCCACTGGATGGCCTGCAGCTTGCCGGTGATGCCCAATTGCTGCCCGCGCTCGACCATCAAGGCGTCGATCACCACGTCGCAGAACGCCACGCTGAGCGTGGGGACCAGCAGCAGTGCCAAGAGCAGGCCGCGAGAGCCGGCGGGCAGCGCCACCACCGACAGCCCGCCGAGCGTCACGGCCGCCAAGGCGCTGAACAGCACCAGGTAGCTTTTGCGGCGGTAGCCGGCCAAGGGCACAAAGTCGGTCAGCAGGCCGTACAGCGGCTTGAGCGACCAGGGGATCGCCAGCAAGGCGGCAAAGGCGGTGATCTGGGCAGGCGTCTGCTGCCACGATTGCAACAGCGCGATGACCGGCTGGGCGATCAATCCCTCGGTCGGCTCGGCGATGCCCTGCACAAAGTACATGGCGCCGAACAACAGCCCGAGCGGCCACCAGCCTCGCCAGCCGGCGGCGGGCTTTCGATCGGCGTCAAGCGGGGTTGCCGCGTACGGGTTGATGAGGCTCAATCGAACGGTCGCTTTTTGGCCTGCTCGGCGCGCCCCGCCGCGTCCTCGACCAGCAGGCAGATGAAGTCGTTGTAGGCTGTGCCCGCAGCGGCCAGCGCCCGCGCAAAGCCGGCGCTAGGGCTGAGATCGGGATTGGCGTTCACCTCCAGAATGAACGGCTGGCCATGGTCATCGACGCGCAAATCGACGCGGGCATACTGGCGGCAGCCGGTCAGGCGAAAGGCCTCCAAGGCCAGCCGGGCGATCCGATCAGCCAACTCCGGCGGAGCGTCGGCGGGGCAACGGACGGGCGTGCCGCCGAAGTCGGCGCTGTCCGGCTTCCACTTGGCTTCGTAAGTCACCAGCGGCGCTGCACCCGGCGCAAACTCGATCTCCGAAAGGGGCAGCATCCGTAAAGATCCTTCAGCTACCTCCTCCCACGGGCGGCCCGCAAGCCCGGACCCCAGGTCGACCAGGGCCGCGTTGAACTCGCGCCCGGCGACGAACCGCTCCACGAGCACCTCGCCGTAGAGCGAGCGCACGCGCTCGATCTGCTCCACCAGCGAGTCGAAGTCGGCGACGACGCTCTGCCGGCCGATGCCCAGGCTGGCATCCTCGCGGGCCGGCTTGACGATCAGCCGCCCCTGCGCCAAGGCGTGTGCAAACGCGTGGCTCTCGAGCGGCTCGCCCTGGCGAACGAGCTGGAAACTGGGCGTCGGCAGGCCGGCGCCCCCGAACAACCACTTGACCCGGGGCTTATCGCGGACCAGCGCCAGGCAATCGGAACTCGCGCCGGTGATCGCCACGCCGAATAGCTCCAGCAGGCCGGCCACCTGCGATTCGCCGCCGCCGCTGCCCGCCAGCCCTTCGCACAGGTTGAACACGATGGCCGGCGGGCGGTGGGAAAGAGTCTCCACCAGCGGCACCAGGGCAGCGGGATCCGAAGCCACGGCCAACCGTCGCGGCCGGTGCCCCCCCGCCTGCAAGGCGGCCGCGATCGCCTCGACCG
>JBBDNX010000414.1:0-3957 GCA_040877345.1 Pirellulales bacterium | reverse complement strand
CGATCATCAGCCCTTCCAGCCGCTCGTGGCACCAGGTGAGCTGGGGGGAGTCGGCCGCATAGCCGAGCGCGACCAGCGCGATCACGCTCCACACCATGGGCGGGAAGATCGCCCCCAATCCGTCGCTCCCCTCGAACCGGTCGAGCACCCAGCGCTCGGCGGCCGCCAAGGCCCGCCGGCGGCCGGGCAGCAGGCCCCATCGACGGCAGAACTTGAGCCAGCCGTCGACGACTCGAAACAAGCGGTCCCAACTCAGAGGCCCGGTGCCCCCTTTCAGCCCGGGGCAGCGCAGCCGCGGCCAATCGGCGGGGTCGTTCAGAAACAGCTCGCGAATTCCTTGTTCGGGAGCAATCCGCGCCCTGGGACGCAAGGCCGACATGATCGAAAGCGGCACGATAATCGTGCGGCTCCAAGCGCTGACCGCATACAGATTCACCGGGAACCAGCGCGGCAACAGCACGATCTCCGGCGGCACCTCGGGGCACTGGTCGTACGAAATCTGTCCCAACAACGCCAGGTAGAAGCGGGTGAAGCTGTTCACCGCGTCGGCCCCGCCGTGCGCCATGATGGCCGCACGCGCCCGCTGCATGTACTCGGCGCTCGGCTCGTGCCCCGCCAGCTTGAGCGCGAAGTACGCCTTGACGCTGGCGCTGATCTCCACGCCCCCACCGGGATAAATGGACCAGCCGCCCGTGGGCAACTGCTCTTCGATAATCGTGCGGGCGGCCTTGCTGGCTTGCAGCGAGTCGTGCCGGCCCAGGTAGGCCAACAGCAGGATGAACTCGCTTTCGAGGATCGTGTCCCCTTCCAGCTCGGCGACCCAATAGCCGTCGGCGTGCTGCTGGCCCAGCAGCCACTGCCGGCTGCGGACCACGGCGCGCCCGAGCGCCGACGGCGGGCGCCGCCGCGGGTCGTCGCCGCTCTGGGAGGCAGGCAATGCTTCGTCGCCGTCCAGCGGGACGACACGGACGGTTTGGCTCAGTTCCATGCCAGTGCTCGCAAGCGATTTCGGGCCGTCCTCCGTGACGTACCGATCCAAGCCTTTGGATCGGTAAACAGCTTAGGACATGCCGCGCCCACCGGCAAGATCGCATCACGCCGGATGCGCCGCGGTTGGACCGACGCGTCTCGCTCGTCGAGCCGCCGCACGCCCAGCGCGAACGCGCTTCGGGGCGTGTACGCAGAGACAGTCGGATCAGACGGTCAGGCGGCCATCTTTTTCGGGTGCAGCTCCTCGAACAGGTTCACTGTCCGCAGCATGTTTCCCTCGGCGTCGTAGAACTGCAGCACGCCGTCCTGGATCAGCCACATCGCCAAAAGCCCATCCTGGCGGTACGAGCGTGCCAGGTAGCACCCGTCCTCGATCAGGATGGTCTCGCTGAACTCTTCGCGATGGGTCTGAGCCGTCTGGAACTCATCGAACGTCCGCAGCACCAACTCGCGGACCTCAACGGTATCTGGCATACAGCGCATGATCGCAACCTCCTGTCGCTCGAGATATGGCTTCCTGCCAAATCGTTCGCAAGGACAGGAACCATACGATTTCGCGCCAGTTGGAGCTAGCCGGGTTGTGCGAAATGGGGCTCGCCCCGGCGAAAGGAACCCGACCCAGCTTGCCTCACTTAACAGACTTGGCCGGGACGAGGGGTGGCTGCTGGTCCAAGACGGCGCGTTGCCATTCGCCGCGGACCGGATAGACCTTTCCGCGGTGGAATGCGCTTTGTAAGGGGGCATCGAACACGCCGTGCTGGACCAACTGCTCAAACAGCGCCGGTTGGACAAACGTCGGGAAACCATAATTTCCCTGCCGGCGGTACCGCGCGATCTCACCCCAGTGCACGTAGACGTGCGAGATCTGCCGATCGAGCAGAGCCTGTCGAATTTCTTCAGCCGAGCGCCCCTGGCATATCTGGACGAACACCGACTCGTCGAACACGGTGTTATACAGGACGGGCACTTCGAGGTCGAACACTTGGGCGTCGCCGACCATCAGCACGCCGCTTCCGGGCGGCACAATATTGTTCAGCATCAGGTGCCATGGGTCGGCCCGACCCGGACTGTTGCGCAGCTTCTCCAACTGGACAAAATAGGCGTTGTAACCGCCCGCCCCCGAGACCACGAACAACAAGTTCGCCATCAGACCACAGATCAACACCGCGGTCACGATCCGCCGCCAACCCAGCGAAGCACTCCAACTCGCACCGACCCCAGCCAACAGGGCTGCCACCGGCAATGCCGGAATCCAGAACCGGTCGATGCGGTGCGTCAAAACCCACCAGGCAGCAACCACGTAGGCAAAGAACCCCCACAGAAACATCACCTGCCGCCGCTGCCCTCGGGCCAGCCAGGCCATCACCGCCAGCGGCATCACCAGCGGGCTGAGCCACTCGCTGGTGCAGAACACTTTCGCCAGGCTGTCGGCCAATTGCTCCATTGAATAACCCGGCGGCATGTGCGCCAGCAGCCATTGATTATTCTTCTCCACCGTCCGCGTCGCGCCGCCGAAAACCTCGTACAGCAGCGGGTACGTCGGATTGCCCGTCAACAGCCAGTTCTTATAGAACCACAGGCCGCAGCCGGCCGAGGTGGCAACCAGGAACAGTGCCACCGGCTTCCAGTCCGCCTTGCGGCCGGTCAGCCAGAGGTACGCCGCCAGCGGGACCACCACGAACAGCACCCCGGGATACTTGCACGAGACGGCCGCACCGGCCAGATAACCGGCCAACAGCACGCGCCGCCAGGCCTCGCCCGGCTGCCCTTCGGCCGGCACTCGCGACAGCAGCACCGCGAACACCGACAGCAACAGATAGAAGGCGGAGACGCCTTCCACCAAACCATTGCTGGATACCTGGGATATCCAAGGAATCGAGATATAAACCAGCGCGGCCACCACTCCCGCCCTCAAGGAGAACAACCGCAATCCCGCCGCCAGCAGCGCCAGCGCAGTCAAGGGTGTGACCGTGGCAATCACGGTTTTGCCCACCAGGGCCCCAAACCACCAATCGTCCAAAAGCACCATGGCCAGCAGGCTGAGCATCTCGCTGCCCAGCGCCATGTTGCCGTAGACGTTGTGCGGCAAGAATACTATTCGTCCCTCCTGGAAGAACTCCTTGGGCGCCTGCAGGTGGTACTCGCGGACATCGAAGTCGACGGGCGGCAGCATGCCTCCCAGGATGATCGCCACTGCGAACGGCGCCCCCATCCAAAGCCACCGATGGCTCAGCCATTCACGCCGCCGCGCCGGCTGTTCTGGTTGGACTGGTCGTCTACGCGGGCGCAGCTTCTCAGCAATCAGCCAGGTCATCATCGCCAGCAGCACCAGCCCGGCCGGCACGGCAAACCAGGAAATCCGCAGTTTGCCGAGCAACCCCACCGCCAGCACGTACAGCGACACGGTATTCAGCCCAACGCCCGCCGAGAACACCCCCACTTCCAGCCGAGTCAGCCCCCGATCCAGTCCCAGGCCCCGCATCAAGAGGCGGCCGACCATGGCCGACACCGCGAGAATGGCGGCCGCCCCACACAGCACGCCCAAACGGTCGCGCAGCATGAATTGCGGCGGATCGCCAAACCAGGCCGACATGGCTTGGTCGGGCAACAGGGCAGCCCAGGTCAAGAAATCGAAGCGGCGGATTTGGCCCTTCAAGCTGGGCAACGGGCACGCGTAAAAGACCACCACGTACCCGATGAACAGCAGCACCAGGCTGCTCAGCACGGCCCAGTGCGGCCGGCGAAAATCGACCGCCGGGCGCCCGGCCGCACCACCACCAGGCCGGTCGGACTTCGCCGGATGTGGTTCACCTGGCTTCACGGCGAGAACCTATGCCATTCTGTTGCACGTTCGGGCCATCGCCTCCGCACAGTCCCTACCACCCGCAAAGCTACACTCTGGCCCGTCACGCGGCAAGAGTCTGGTTCGGACGCCTCGTTGCCACGGCGCCCTACCCGCCCCGGCCC
>JBBDNX010000413.1:0-3960 GCA_040877345.1 Pirellulales bacterium | reverse complement strand
TGATGATCGACGAGCAGCACTCGCTGAGGCTGCAGCCGTGCAAGTCGCCGGTCTGGGACACGGCCATTGCTTTGCGGGCCTTGGCGGCCAGCGGCGTCCCCGCGGCACACCAGGCGATCGCCCGCGGGGCCGATTGGCTGCTCGGCATGCAGATCCACTCGCCGGGCGACTGGTCGCGCTCGGTCGATGCCGAGCCGGGGGGCTGGTGTTTCGAGCACGCCAACCAGTTTTATCCCGATCTGGACGACACGGCCATGGCGGTGATGGCGCTGGCCGAGCGGTTGGGCGGCCGGCCCGGCACAGCCCTGCCGCCGCCGCTGGGGTTGTTGCCCGCCGACGGGCGGACGGTGGACAAGCGAGCCGATGACCGCGGCGCCAGGCTCGCCCGCACCCACGCCGCGATTGCCAAGGCCGAGCGCTGGATGCTGGCGATGCAGAACCGCGACGGCGGGTGGGGCGCATTTGACCGCGACAACGACCGGGAGTTTCTCTGCCACGTGCCGTTCGCCGACCATAATGCAATGATCGATCCCAGCACGCCGGACCTGACGGCCCGCGTGCTGGAGGCGCTGGGCGAGCTGGGGCGGCGGGTGGGGAACCCGGCGGTGGACCGCGGCGTCGCTTACCTCGCGCGGACGCAGGAGGCCGACGGAAGCTGGTTCGGCCGCTGGGGAGTGAACTACGTCTACGGCACCTGGCAGGTCCTGACGGGATTGGCCGCGGTAGGCTTGCCGGCCGATCATGCGCTGGTCAAGTCGGGTGCCCAGTGGCTGCTGGCCCACCAGCAGCCCGAAGGGGCCTGGGGCGAATCGCCCGACAGCTACGCGGATCCCCGCTTGCGCGGGCAGGGGCCCCCCACCGCTTCACAAACCGCCTGGGCCGTGCTGGGCCTGATCGCGGCGGGCCTGGCACGCCACCCGGGCACGGTCCAGGGGGTCGAGTACCTGGTGGACCAGCAGCAAGAGGACGGCACGTGGAACGAGCCGGAGTTCACCGGCACCGGTTTTCCGCTGGTGTTCTATCTGCGGTACCATATGTATCCGATTTACTTCCCGCTGTTGGCCCTTTCGCGATTTGTGGTGGCCACGGAGAAGGCAGAAGGAGGAGTGCAGAAGGAGGAAGGAGGAATCAGAGAAGCGCAAGCGGACCTCCTGCCTGCTGGAAACTGAAAACTGAAAACTTCGCTGACCGCTATCTAAGTCGTAAGCTCCGAAGCTCCACGCTCCAAGTTCCAAGTTCCAAGTTCGAGTTCCGCATGCCGGTACCGCTTTCGCAAATGTGGACGGTGGCCCGCTACGTCCTGGGCAAGAAGCTGCGGGGCGTGAAGCGGTACCCGCTGGTGATGATGCTCGAGCCGCTGTTCCGCTGCAACCTGGCCTGCGCCGGCTGCGGCAAGATTCAGCATCCGGGCCACGTGCTGCGCCGCCACCTCTCTCCGGAAGAGTGTTTCCGCGCGGTCGATGAGTGCGGCGCTCCGATGGTTTCGATCCCCGGCGGCGAGCCGCTGCTGCACCCGCAGATCGGCGAGATCGTCGAGGGGCTGGTGGCCCGCAAGAAATACGTCTACCTGTGCACCAACGCCTTGAAACTGGTGGAGAGCCTCCCCAAGTTCCGGCCGTCGAAGTATCTCACGTTCTCGATCCACATGGACGGCCCCCGCGAGATGCACGACCAGGCGGTGTGCCGCGCGGGCGTGTACGACGCCGCGGTCGAGGCGATCAAGGCGGCGCTGGCCGCCGGCTTCCGCGTGACGACCAACACCACGCTCTTCGACCACGCCGAACCGGCCCGGCTGCGGGAGTTCTTCGACGCGATGATGGACCTGGGGGTCGAAGGCATGATGCTCTCGCCCGGCTACCGCTACGAAAAGGCCCCGGACCAGGAACACTTTCTGGGCCGGGACCGCACCAGGCAGTTGTTCCGCGGTTTGCTGGCCAGGCGCGGCAAGCGGTGGCGGTTCAACCAGTCGCCGCTGTTTCTGGAATTCCTGCAGGGCCAATTCGAGCTGGAGTGTACGCCCTGGGGAAACCCCACCTACAACCTCTTCGGCTGGCAGAAACCGTGCTACCTGCTCAACGAAGGCTATGCGGCCACCTACCGGGAGCTGCTCGATTCGACTGACTGGTCGGCCTACGGGCGCGCCAGCGGAAACCCGAAGTGCGCCGACTGCATGGTCCATTGTGGCTACGAGCCAAGCGCCGTGGCGGCCACGTTCCGCCTCAAGGGGATGCTGCACACCGCCCGGCTGATGCTGGGCAAGGGCTAGGCGGCCTTCTGGGCGTCTTGTCTCCTCCCGCTTGCGCGTCGGGTTAGTGGGCAAGCCCAGGCCGCTCGTGGTACGATTGGCTCGGGGTTCTGATCCAGCCGAGCGGCAGCAAGCCGGAAGTCGTCATGGTCTGGCAATCGATGTTGCGCCACTGGCTCGGGCAGCAGGCCCGGGCGAAGGTGTTCGAGGCGGCGCGGCAGCGGGCGGAGGCGGGCTCGCACCCGGCCGAGCGGCCCGCTCCTTGCGACGTGGGACTGGTGTTCGCGCTGGGCATGGAGCTGGGCGGCTTGGAGGATCTGCTGCAGGGCGTGGTTACGATGCGTGGGCAGGACTTCATCGCGCGGCAGGGGAGCTTGCAGGGTCGGTCGGTGGTGCTGATCGAGTCGGGAGTGGGTTTTGAGGCCGCCGCCCGCGGCACGCAGGCCCTGATCGGCGGGCACCGACCGGCATGGGTGATCTCGGCCGGCTTCGCGGGCGGGCTCGATCCGCAGGTGGCGCGGGGCGACATCCTGATGGTCGACAGCTTGTGCGAGGCGGGCGGTCGGCAGCTTTCGATCGATCTGAAAGTAAGCCCCGAATCGCTGGCCGGCCGGCCCGGCGTTCACGTGGGCCGATTGCTCTCGATCGACGCCGTGGTGCATCGCCCTGAGGAAAAGCGGGCGCTGGGTGAAGCTCACGGCGCGTTGGCGGTGGACATGGAATCGTGGGCGGTCGGCGAGGTCTGCCGGCAGGCGAAGGTGCGGTTTCTGGCGGTGCGGATCATCACCGACGCGGTGGACGACCGGCTGCCGCGCGACGTGGAGAAGTTGGCGCGGCAGAAGACGCGGGCCGCCCGCCTGGGCGCCGCGGCCGGCGCCGTGTTCCGCCGTCCGTCCAGTCTGAAGGACATGTTGAAGCTGAAGGAGCAGGCGCTCGTGGCCTCCGACCGGCTGGCGGAGTTTCTGGCCGGGATGATCGTGCAGTTGGTCCCGGCTGTGGAGGAGGCATAAGCTTTGTCGGACGGGCGTCACGGACGCGGATCTCGCGAGCCTGCACGAACATATCGCTGCCCTGAGAAAGGTGCGTGAGTTAACACTGAGCCGTACCGAGATCAGTAGTGACGGAATACGGTATGTTCTGCAGATGTCAGACATAACGGTACTCCGAATCAACGGAACCGGAATCGATGATCGCGCCCTTCGGCATCTAGCCGCTCTGCCGCGATTGCAGGTGCTCATGCTTAGTCAGACGGCGGTGACCGACCGTGGATTGCAAGACCTGATGAAGTGCCGGGCCCTGCGTCTGGTGAACCTCTACGAGACTGGTGTAACGACGGAAGGCGCCCGTCAATTGCAAGTACAGTGGCCGACCTTAAAAGTTGGCACACCTCAAGACGGCTTGGCGTGGGGAACAGAGCCTGAAGAGATCGAAGCGTTGAACTTACAACGCTGACTAGTGCATCCAGGAGTCGCTCAAGTGCAATAGAGATTGATACCGGCGCCCTGGGACCGAAGAATGCAGCTCCGGAGACCATGCCCGGGAGCAAAAGCCGGTCATCGCTTCGCCCCGACCGCGATCATCGCGGGCCACTGATCCAGTGATCCAAGCGCATCGCTCACTCCGTCACACGAAGGGGTACATGTTGTTCTTGTTGGAAAAAGAAAGGGGACATTCTAGAATGGCATGAAGATAAGGCGCAAGGACCGGAATTGACG
>JBBDNX010000412.1:0-3960 GCA_040877345.1 Pirellulales bacterium | reverse complement strand
AACTCGTTGGGCTGGTTGGGAATGCAGACGTACGGCGGCAGGTTGTTGCGGGGGCCGTACTCGTGGCTCACCACGCTCCCCATGCTGGGGAAGATCAGAGCAGGGCTCGGCTTATAGCCGGTGAACATGTTGTGCGTGCCCCGCTCGTGGGCCGCTTCGCCGTGCGACATCGAGCGGATCACCGTCATCTTGTCCGCCACGTCGGCCAGGCGGGGCAACAGCTCGGAGAACTGGGTGCCTGGGATTTTCGTGGCGATCGAATTCAGCTCGCCGCGATACTCCAGCGGTGCGTAGGGCTTGGGATCGAATGTCTCCTGGTGGGCCATGCCGCCTGGAAGAAAGATGTGGATCACGCTCTTGGCCTTGGCTTCCAGGAAGTCGTAGTGCTTCTGCTGGGCTCTGAGCTCCTGGAGCTGGAAGAAGTCGGCCAGTGAAATGCCGGTACCGGCCAGCGCCCCAACCGTCAAAAAGCCGCGTCGGCGCATCGCAAGGGTCCTCATCTCAAATTTCTCCGTGGTGTCTGGGTCCGAATCCATTGATCTGTTCACGGTCCGTCGGCCGCCGTCCAACGCCCGGGAGGCGGTTGCAAAGCCCGCTGGCTTAAAAGGCGAGTCGCCAGTCACTGGCGTTGTTGGTGAGGCTGCATGCGGGGGTGCCATCTGGCACGCATGCGTGGTGGCGGGGAGGAACCTGGCCGGCGGGGCCCGAGTTCCGTCGTAATCCTCCGTTGTCTCGTAACCGAGATTATCCGAGGCGAGGGTCTCTTTGTCAAAGAGTTTGGCAAAGATTTAACAAAACATGTAGATTTGTTGATGCGTCCGCCCGCGCCGACCCCCCCCGCCGGGTAGCTCCCGGTGGCGGATTGTTCCCGCCCCGGGTACGATTGTCACGCCGGCCCACCCTGGAGGGCGGCCTTGCAAGGCTGCCCTCGTGTCTCACCGCATGAGGAGAACGCCAACGATGATCCGCTTACGCCTGTCGACCGCCCTGCACCTCGGCATACCGGTATGGCCTCTGTTCGCGGTCGCGCTGCTTTGCCCCGGAGCTTCCAGCATGGCAGCCGAACTGGCGGTGAAAGAACATGACGGCGGCGTGCGAGTCGAGATCGACGGTAACTTGTTCACCGACTACCTCACGGCAACCGCGCCCAAGCCCATCTTGTGGCCCGTGATCGGTCCCACGGGGGTCGAAATGACCCGCGCGTACCCGATGGCCGACGTGGCCGGCGAAAAGAAAGACCACATCCACCAGCGCTCACTCTGGTTCACCCACGGCGATGTGAACGGCGTGGACTTCTGGAGCGAGAACCCGCCTCACGGGTCGATCGTGCACCGCGGCTACTTGGAGGTTTCCGCCGCAGACGGCAAAGCAGTCATCCGCACCCGCAACGATTGGCTGGGACCCGACGGTAAGCAGCACTGCCAGGATGAGCGGACGCTGACGTTCCGCGGCGACGGCGACATGCGCACGATCGACTTCGATATCGTGCTGATCGCTTCCGACGGGCCGGTGACGTTCGGCGATACCAAGGAAGGCACCATGGGAATTCGGCTTCCCACCGTCATGGACGTCGACAGCCGCCTCGGCGGCCGCATCGTGACCAGCGAAGGTCTCACCGACAAAGAGGCCTGGGGCAAGCCGGCCGCCTGGGTCGATTACCATGGACCGGTCGCGGGGCAGGTGGTCGGCGTGGCCATCTTCAACCATCCTTCGAGCTTCCGCTATCCCACGACCTGGCACGTCCGCGAGTACGGGCTGTTCGCCGCCAATCCGTTCGGGCTGCACGACTTCACCGGGTCGGCCGACGTGAAAGGCGCCCACACGATCGCCGCCGGAGAATCGATTTACTTGCGGTATCGCTTCTTGTTCCACAAAGGCGATGCCACGGCGGCAAATCTGGCGGAAGCATTCAAGGAGTATGCCGCGGAAGACCGCTGATCTTTACCTAATTCTCCCCAAATCTAAGAGCCAAGTAAACTATCCATGCTGCCGATAGTATCCATGGCCCGCACTCAACGTATCCTTCTCTTTCTGCGCCACAGGCCGCTTCTCCCGCGGCCCTCGGCACAACAGCTAAAGGAGAATCGACCCCTCATGCCGACGAGCGAACGACAGATTCAATCGCTGGATGACTTGAGACACTATGTGACTGAGACCTTATGCGAGTACGACCAGCTCGAAGCTGGTGCCTTTCGAATGACTGAACGCGTCCTGCTGCGCGGCAGTAAACCGTGCGGCATCTTTTTCTGCCTGCACGGTCCTCGCGCGGTAAAGTTCTCCGCCATCTGGGAGGCCCAGCACAACACCGTGCTTTTTTACAGTTCCAGCGGAGAACGCTTTCGCAAGACCCGCTTGCCGATCTCGCCCGCGTTGAAGCTGGCCGCCTGAGCGGCCGCCAGTTAGGTGAAAGTGGGAGTGCCGCCGGGTGGCTGGGGCAAAGTTTTCCCCCCGTTGCTCGCAATGCTGTTGACTACGGCGACCTTCGTTTGTATACATTTATACACTATCATTCCGCACGGAGGTGAGCTGATGTTGGTACTCTCTCGCAAGGAAAACGAACGAATCAGGCTGGGCGATTCGATCGTGGTCACCGTGGTCCGCCTGTCGGGCGACAAGGTGCGATTGGGCATCGAGGCGCCGCCGCATATCGTCGTGCTGCGCGACGAACTCGGCTCCGCGCCCACCGCGCCTTCACCGCCCCAACAACCGCCGGCCAATGTCCAGGCTTGACGGCCTCGTACACGGGCCGCGTGGTCCGTGGACGTGGCCCAAAGCCCTCGCTTCTAGGGCGTTTTCGGCGGTCTGCGCAGATATTGGTCGAGCCCCACGGTTGTGAAGGTGGCCAGTTGATCGGCCGCCTCGTTGATGCGGCGCTGATCTTCCTGCGATAGCCCCCATTGCACGGTGTGCTGGCTGCGGCGTGTCAGTGCGGGCCGGCCGCCAGCGCGCTTGGAGAGGCTGAACTCCAATCGGAGCGGGAGCGCCTGCCGCCGGCGCAGGGCATCGTTGAGCGCCAGCCTGGCGAAAGGCGGCAGGCTGGAGGGGTTCGCCAGGCAGTTGAGCTGAGCGGACCAGTCGGCGAACTCGCCGTACTGCAGGGCCGATTGAGAAGTGGCCGCCTTCTCGGTTTCCACGCGGTAGCTCAGCCAATCGCTCGAAAGATTCAGTGCGCCGGAGTCGGCATCGGTCGACTCGTCGAACCGTGGATCGGCCAGGAACGCGAGCAGCGGCTCGCCGTGCATGCGGGCCTCGATCTTCAAGCGTGCAACGTAGTCGGCGATCCGCGCGGTCGGCACTTCGCATTTTGTCCGGCGGCCGGCGTCCAACAGCACGAACAGGTCCTGCGACGGGTCGAAAATGGTCGTTTCCAGCGTTTTCGGCTGAAAGTCGTAGACTCGGCCGGCCCGAAAGACTGTGATCGTCTCGGCCACCGGCTCCTTGCCGCCGGCCAGGAAGATCTTGTTGTGCACCCGGAAATCGTCGGCCAGGGCAATCGCCGGGACAGCGAGCCACGCCAGCAACAGGCCGCACCGCAAGGCGTAACAAGCCGTCATCGGTCGTCTCGCTCGTATGGCGTGCATGGAAAAGCCTCCAAAGGCGGCGCGAAGGATAGCCTTTGCCCGCGGCAGTGTAAACCGCAGCCCGTAGCTGAATTCGCCAGAATTCAGGCCCCTCGAGCCCTCTCACAGCCGAGCTATTTCACGCGAAGCGTCAGCGCTACGCCGCCAGAACTCTGGCGAGTCCTGCTACCTCATGCTGGGCGACCGGAGCTGACTTTCGCCAAAGCCGTCGCAAATTGAGTAACGTGCACGACCGGCATAAACCGAATTCACCAACGGGGGAAGCGCCGGGAGCTGCTCCAGGCCGCTTCAAACAACAGTTCCGGATTCCAGGGAAGCGGAGTGCAAAGCTCCCGCCGCCCCGCGACTGTAAGGGTGACGAAGGCCGCAAAGCCACTGG
>JBBDNX010000411.1:0-3967 GCA_040877345.1 Pirellulales bacterium | reverse complement strand
GTGGCAGCAGTCCGGCGGGTGTGTGGAGGCCATGGCAATGTTTGGATCGTCGGGTTGCAAGGTCGGCCTCGGCCGGTAGGCGCGCAGGTGTGGAGCAGACGTTTGTGTCGCTGTGGGAGTCTAGCTCGCCCTTGGGGGCCGGGCAAATGAAGGCAGAAGGCAGAAGTGAATGAAGGCAGAAGGACGAAGGCAGAATAGGAACACGAAGGCCAGAAGGCAGAATTACGAGCAACTGGGGCACGCTAACGCTTTGCCCCTGCCACCCGACGACCTCTGACTTCTGACCTCTGACTTCTGTCCTCTGGCTCTTTATCCTTCTTGCTCCGATAAGGCGGCCGGCCGGTCAGCTTCCGACAGGTAGGCTTCGATTAAGTCGATCAGCTTTTCCGGATCCAGCGGCTTGCTCAGATAATCGGTCATGCCGGCGCCCAGGCAGCGCTCTTCGTCCCCGACCATGGCGTTGGCGGTCAGGGCGATGATGGGCAGCGTGGCGGTGGCCGACGAGGCCTGCTCGGCCTGGCGAATGGCGCGGGTGGCGTCGAAGCCGTCCATCTCGGGCATCTGGCAGTCCATCAGCACGATGTCGAACTGGTCGTGCGAGAGGGCGGCCAGCGCCTGCTTGCCGTCGGAAACCACCTTGCAGCCGTAGCCGGCCTTGGTCAGGATCTCATAGGCCACTTCCTGGTTGATCTCGTTGTCCTCGGCCACCAGGATCCGCGCCGCATGCCGGGCCGCCGGCGCAGCCGCCCCGCACTTGGCGGCCGGCTTGCCGGCGGTCGAGCCGTGGGCCTGAGCCATGATGCGGATGATGACGTCGAACAGTTGCGACTGCTTGATCGGTTTGCTGACGTAGCCGTCGGCGGCGGCCAGCTCCTGGGCGCCGGACAGGTCGGGGCCGTGTTCCCACGACATAAGCATCACGACGAAAGTCTGCTTGAGCTTGGGCGCGCTGCGGATCCGCATCAGCAACTGATCGCCCGCCATACCCGGCAGGTCGCGGTCGAGCACCACCAGGCTGAACGGCCGGCCGTCGGCGGCGGCCTGCTGCAAGCGGGACAGGGCCGTTGGAGCATCGGCGGCCGACTCGGTGACGAAACCCAACGTCTTGAGCTGTTGTTCGAGCGTGTGTCGCGTGACCGCGCTGTCGTCGACGGCCAGCACGCGCAACCCGCGCAGCTCGTAGGGGGCCGGCAAGCGTTCCGGCCGCTCGGCCGACGACTTCTCCAGCGTGATCTGGCACCAGAACTCGGATCCGCCCGACGGCTCGCTGCGGACGCCGATCTGGCCGCCCATCAGGTCGACCAGTTGCTTGCAAATGGCCAGGCCCAAGCCGGTGCCGCCGTACTTGCGGGTGGTCGAGGCATCGACCTGCGAGAACGACTTGAACAGCCGGTCGATCCGTTCCGGAGGGATGCCGATCCCCGTGTCGCGGACACTCAGCCGCAGCGTGGCGGACCCCGGCTCTTCGGCCACGAGCTGGGCCTCGATGGCCACCTCGCCCTGCGGCGTAAACTTGACCGCGTTGTTGGCAAAGTTGGTCAGGATCTGCTGCAGCCGGCGGGCATCGCCCCGCAGGGCCGTGGGAATCGCCGGATCCACCAGGCCCACCAGTTCCAGCTTCTTGCGGCAGGCGCCGTCGCTGACGATGTCCAGCGTCCGCTCGACCAGCAGGCGGAGATCGAAGTCGGCCTGCTCCAGATCCATCCGGCGTGCCTCGATCTTCGAGAAATCGAGGATGTCGTTGATCAGGTTCAGCAGTGTCTCGGCCGACGACCTCGACATCTCGGCATAACGTCGCTGGCGGGTATCCAACTCGGTGCCCAACAGCAGGCCTGACATGCCGATCACGCCGTTGAGCGGAGTGCGCAGCTCGTGCGACATGTTGGCCAAAAACTCGCTCTTGGCCTGATTGGCCGCTTCGGCTGCCTGGCGGGCGGCCTCGAGCTGCCACGTCTTGGCTTCCAGGTCGCGGGCTTGGGCCTCGAAGCGGTTCTTGGCGCTGAGCAGGTCGGCGTTCGACTTGCGCAAGGCCGCTTCGGCATTCAGCAGCATGCGCACCTTTTCCTCCAGGGCGAGCTGCGAGTGGCGGGCCACCTCCGCCAGGCCCGCTTTTTCGGCAATCGTCTGGGCGAGCTGCAGGACCTCGACGGCGTCGAACGGTTTCTTCAGGATCAGCAGGTTGCCGGAGCCGCCCAGCTCGTTGGCGATCTCCTCCCAGTCGTAGTCGGAGAAGGCCGTGCAGAGGATACAGGGCAGCTCCGGGACTTTCTCCCACATCCACTTGACGGTCTGGATGCCGTCGATGCCCGGCGGCATGCGGACGTCGACAAAGGCCAGCAGGTAGGGCAAGCCCTGGCCGGCCGCCTCGGCGGCCATGCGGATCCCTTCTTCTCCATCGTATGCCGAGTCCAGCGCCACGCCGACCAGCGTGTGCCGGGCGTTGTGCTGCTCGCTATCGAACGGCGGGCCGCCGGCGGGACCGAACAGCGCGTCTTCCAGCCGGTCGATCTTGTTGTACGACCGCTGCACGCTGGCAAAGATCTTCTGGAAGTCGGCGTGGATGTCCTTGTTGTCGTCGATGACCAGGATGCGGTGGGGGTTGCTCATTCGTAGCTCGTTGGACAAGTTGTTGGCTTTTTAGATTGGAACTACATCTTGTGCGGGATTGTGCGGCTCGCCGGAGTCGTCCTGGGACGAGGTCAGCGGGTCGGCGGAGAGCGGGAATTCGATCGTGAAAGCGGCGCCCTGCCCCTGGCCGCCGCTGTGGACCTGGATCGAGCCGCCCATGTCGCTCATGGCCAGGGCGGATGAGTGCAGCCCGAAGCCGTTGCCATTGCGCTTGGTGGTGAATCCGAAGCGGAAAAGGCTCTTGACGATCTCCCGCGGGATGCCGCGCCCCGTGTCGGAAACGACGATCGTGGCACGGCCGCCGCGGGTCGTGCCGCGGACGGTCAGCTCCCGGTGGGGCACCTCGTCGTCGGCCATCGACTCGATGGCATTCTTGATCAGGTTGTCCAGCACCTGCAGCAGTTTCGATTTCTCGATCGTTGCAGCCGGCAGATCCTGGTAGTCGCGGTTCACCGCCACCCGGTGTTGGGAAATGGACGGGGCGTGCATCGACAGCAGGTCGTCAATCAGCAGTTTCAGGTCCACTTGTTCCTTGAACGGCAGCCGCCGCGTGTAGTTCTGCTGCGCCCGGATGATATTCATGATGTGCTGAATCTTGTCGGCCAGCGCCCCCAGCTCGGTGCCGATCTGGCGCTGTTCGCCGGTGAGTGTCTCGGAGAGCGTGTCGAGGTATTCGGGCACCTGCTTGACGCGGCGATCCAGGTGGGGGCTCTGCTGGAACTCGTGGGCGTGCTCGTTCAACAGCGATGCCACCCGGGCCACGCCGGCCAGCTTCGATTTCTTCAGCATTTCGCCCAGCATGGTGATGGAAATGTTGACGCTGTTGAGCACGTTGCCCACGTTGTGCAAAACCCCGGAGGCGATTTCGGTCATGCCGGCGCGGTGGGCCATGTCCATGAGCTGGGTCTGCGTGTCGCGCAACTCGTTGAAGGCCGATTCCAGGTCGTTGTTCCGCTGGTCCAGCTCGCGGTGCAGCCGCCGCAGCTTGACCAGCGAGCGGGCGCGGGCCCGCAGCTCATCCGTGTCGAAGGGCTTGACCAGGTAGTCGTCGGCGCCGCTGTCGAGCCCCTCGATCTTCATCGCCTTGTCGGCCTTGGCCGTCAGCATCACGAACGGTATGTGGGCCGTGGCCGGGTCGTCCTTGATGCGGCGGCAGAACTCGTAGCCGTCCATGACCGGCATCATCACGTCGGAGATGATCAGATCGGGGCCCGACGCGCGGGCCACCTCGAGGCCTTCGGCGCCGTCCCGCGCCAACAGCACCCGGTACTGGTCGGACAGGACGTTGGCGATCAGCGCCCGGACCTCCGGCGTGTCGTCGACGACCAGCACGCGCGGT
>JBBDNX010000410.1:0-3971 GCA_040877345.1 Pirellulales bacterium | reverse complement strand
GCACCACCAGCGCCTCGTCGCTCGTATCGCGGCGGAAAGCCAGGTGCGACATGAGCAGGTGCTTGTGTACCAGGAACCGCAGCGTTTCGGCGTCGCGCTCCACGAGCCCCAGGCGGCGGGCCGTGTCGTCGGCAATCCGCAGCCCCACCTCGCTGTGGTCCTCGGCGTGGCCCTTGCCCAGGTCGTGCAGCAGCAGGGCCAGGTGCAACAGCCACTTCCGCTTGATGTGGCGATAGACCCAGCCCGCCGGCCCGGTGTCGCGCTGGAACTCGGCCGCTTGCTCGACCGCGCGCAGGCAGTGCTCGTCGACCGTGTACTTGTGGTACTCGTTGAACTGCAGCAGGCAGCGCGCGTGCCGGAAGGCGGGAATCACTTTCTCCAGCACGCCCATCGAGTGCAGGTCGCGCAGCAGCTCGCCCAGCCGCGCCGGCCGCGACAAGAGCGACAGGAACCGCTCCTGCGCCTCCGGCGACAAGGCGTCGTCCAGCTCCGGCACCGCCGAGCGAATCGCCTCCCGCGTTTCGTGCGCGATCACCTTGTCGTCGTGGTTCGCATAATCGGCCAGCCGCAGGATTTCAGCCAGGTTGCCCCGCAGCTTGGCCAGGCCCCGCTCGTTGGCCGTGATGTGGGTCGGCCCGACGCGAAAGTCCTGCTCGAACTGGTGGCTGAACATCATCGCCAGCCACTCGACCAGCCGCGACCGCCGCCGGGCACTCTTCTGAAACCGGGAAACCAGCGTGCTCACGTCGTTCGTCAGCCGAAAGTAGTCCCGCATGAACTGCTCGACCGGCAGCAACCCCTCGCTCCTTTGGTAGCCAAACAGCTCGGCCAGCCGCACCTGCTCCACCCGATCGAGCACGTCGCTCGATTTGCGGGCGTGGAAGTGCATCTCGTTTCGCAGCCGCAGCAGAAACTCCAGGGCCCGGCGGACCGCCTCGTAATCCTCCCACGACAGCACGCCACGCAGCCGCAGCCCGTCCGGCTCGGAAGTCTCGTAACGGACGAATCCGATCCACCGCAGCAGTTGGATGTCGCGCAGCCCGCCCGGCGACCTCTTCACATTTGGCTCCAGCAGGTACACCGTCTCACCATACTGCACCCGTTCATCGAGCCGCGCCTTTTCCAGCGCCCGCAGCAGGCTCCAGCCGTGCCGGCGGGCCTGCTTCTGAAACGTGCTGGCGAACTTGCGGTACACCTTCACGCTGCCCGCCAGGTAGCGGGCCTCGACCAGCGACGTGCAAATCGTGGCGTCCTTGCGCGCCAGCCGGCACGCCTCCGCCGGCGTCCGCACGCTTTGCGCCAGGTTCATACCGGCATCAAACAAGTCGCGCACCATCCGCTCGGCCAGCGGAGCCACCTGCGAGCGGGCCGCCGAAGTGTGCAGGATCATCAGATCGACGTCAGAATAGGGCGCCACGTCGCGCCGCCCATAACCACCGTGCGGAACCAGCGCCACCTGGCCGCGCAGGCCGTCGGGGCCGTCCTGCCCCAGGTCGGATAAGGCCGTCTCGAACAGCTCCAGGACCAGCGTATCCAACAGATCGCTCAGGGCCCAGCAGACTTGAATCCCCGGCGAGCCCTTGCGATGCCGGGCCTCGATTTTCTCGCGGCCCGCCGCCAGCCGCTCTTTGACGGCCAGCACGTGGGTCCGCAAGGTGGAAACACTCATCAAGCGCCACTCATCCAGCGCTACTCATCAAGCGCAATGGTCAGACCGCCTCTTCGCCCGTCTCGCCGGTCCGGATCCGCACCGTCTCGTCCAGGCTCACCACGAAAATCTTGCCGTCGCCGATCTGGCCCGTCTGGGCGGCCCGCATGATGGTGTCGATGGTGCGTTGCACGCCGTCGGTGGGAACCACCACTTCCACCTTCACCTTGGGCACGAAGTCGACGGCGTACTCCGTGCCCCGGTACATCTCGGTGTGCCCCTTCTGCCTCCCGAAGCCACGCACTTCCGTGATCGTCATCCCCTGGATGCCTTGCTCGCTCAAGGCGTTCTTCACGTCCTCGAGCTTGAAGTGCCGGATGATGGCTTCGACTTTTTTCATCGCCCGTCTCCTGCTGGATCGCCCCTCGCCGCCACGGCGCCAACCGCACTCAATTATCGGCCCCGCCGGTCATGAAATCAAATCGAGATCGATCAAATGAAGATATAGCCTTCCTCGCCATGCTGGCTCAGATCGAGCCCCTGGATCTCGGCCTGTTGCGACACCCTCAGCCCGACGGTCCAGTCCAACACCTTCAAGATGATAAACGTCGCCACGGCCGCGAAGACCCACGTCGTCAGCGTCGCGCCCACTTGGGCCCCCAGCACGCCGCCCCCTTCGAGCAGCCCGACCGACGTGGTTCCGCCCAGGATGGCCTTCGTTGCGAACACGCCCGTGAGGATCGATCCCAGCGTGCCGCCCACGCCGTGGATGCCAAAGACATCGAGCGAGTCGTCGTATCGCAGCTTCGACTTCAGCCACAGGCACGCCCCGCAGCACACCACGCCCGCGGCCAGGCCCATCACCAAAGCCGGCATCGGCAGCACGAAACCCGACGCGGGAGTGATGCACACCAACCCCGCTACCGCGCCCGAGCAGGTGCCCAGCAGGGTCGGCTTGCCCCGCACGATCCACTCCGTGAGCGCCCAGGCCACCGCTGCGGCGGCCGCGGCCACGTGCGTGGCGGCAAAAGCCGATGCCGCCTGGCCGCTGGCCGACAGCGCGCTTCCCGCGTTAAAACCGAACCAGCCGACCCACAGCAGCGCGGCGCCGACCGTGGTATAGGTCAGGTTGTGGGGCGGCATCGGATCGTGTCCGAAGCCCAGCCTCCTTCCGATCACCAGCGCGCAGATCAAAGCCGAGACTCCCGAGCTGATGTGGACCACAGTGCCCCCCGCAAAGTCCAAAGCGCCGAAAATCGCATTCTCGGCGGGCTGCATGGCCACCGCGTCGTACGCCAGAATGCCGCTGTCCCAAACCCAATGGCACAGCGGGCAGTAGACCAGGCTGCCCCACAGGATCGTGAACAGCACCATCGACAAAAACTTCATCCGCTCCGCGAAGGCGCCGCAAATCAGCGCCGGCGTGATGATGAAGAACATCCCCTGGAACAGCATGTGCGTCAGCCGCGGGTACGTTCCTTCCAGCGGGTAGTTCACCGTGCCGTCCGCGCCCACGGTCGGTTGCACATTCTGCATGAACAAGTACTCGGTGTTGCCGATCCACGGGTTGTACCCCTCTTCGCCGGGCGTGCCGCCGAATGCCAGCGAGTAGCCGTACAGGACCCAGATCATCGTGTTGAGGCCCATCAGGAAGAAGCACTGCATCATCACGCCCAGCACGTTCTTCTTCCGCACCAGGCCGCCGTAGAACATCGCCAGACCCGGCGCCGTCATCATCAGCACCAAGGCGCACGACATAAGCATCCAGGCATGATCGCCACGGTCGATCTCGTCGGCCGGCGCCGCCGCATCCTCCCCTATGAGAAACGTCTCATCGGGCCGGTCGGTCGCTGGATCCGCCCCATCCTCCTGGGCATATGCCGCTTGCTGTGCGGCAAGCCCCAGCACCAGCGAACACAGGATCAACCCCAACCATCTTCCAGCCGCCATTGGACGTGCTCCCGTGCGAGGCGTTATTCAGGGCACCTTGCTGCAAGCTTCGTAGAACCCAAGTCCATTCGGTTTTCAGGCCCCAAGCCTACCGACCGAAAAGCATCGGGTAAAGCCTTGCCGGCAGGTTTGTAGTGATCCGCATTCATGCGGTCCGATTGCTCGCTGCACCCGGAGTCTGCCAAGAGCCATCTTTTCCCGAGAATCGCAGCATTCTTGCAGGAATGTTCAGTCACCCGCCGGCTGCGGCCGCCGCCACCGCACGTCGGCCAATCCGCACCGCAGGTTCACAACTCGGGCCAGCACAAACAGCAAGTCGCCCAGCCGATTGAGGTACTCGACCAGGTGCGCTGACACCGGCTCGGACGCGGCA
>JBBDNX010000409.1:0-3981 GCA_040877345.1 Pirellulales bacterium | reverse complement strand
AGGGTGCTCTACTACGGACCCCATAAATGGGGTCACTACGAACGAGCGCACCATGACTTCGCCGGCCAAGACCTCCGTGGAACTGCTGGCCACGCCGGTGCAATACATCAAGGGGGTGGGCCCTCAACGGGCCGAGCTGCTGGCCCGGCTGGGCCTGGCCACGGCGCGGGACCTGCTGTTCTTTTTCCCCCGCGACTACCAGGACCTGTCGGACGTGCGGGACTGCGGCCAACTGGAGGATGGATCGCTGGTGCGGCTGCGCGGAAGTGTGCTGGAGATCGATCAGCACGCCACCGGCCCGGGCAGGACGGTGCTGGGCGTGCTGTTGGGATGCGGGTCGGGTCGGGTGCGGTTGCTCTGGTTCAATCAGCCTTACCTGCTCCAGCGGTTTCAGATCGGGCAGGAGCTGCTGGTGACGGGCAAAACCAGGCTGAACGGATGCATGTGGGAGATCGCGCACCCGCAGGTCCAGTGGCTGGAGACCGAGGAGCACGAGACGGCACTGTTGGTGCCGGTGTACCCGTTGACCGAAGGGCTGAGCCAGGGGCAGATCCGCCGCATCGTGCGGTCGGTCGTCGAGTCCTACGCGGGAGTGCTGGAAGAAGTGTTTCCCGAGGAGTACCTGGCGTCGCACGACCTGTGGACGCTGGGCGAGGCCCTGCCGCAGATTCACTTTCCAGCCGACCGGCAGAGCCTGGCCAAGGCGCGCCGCAGGCTGGTTTACCAGGAGCTGCTGGTGCTGCAGCTTGCGCTGGCCGTCAGACATTACGCGCAGCGCACGCTGCGCCGCGCGCCGCCGCTGGAGGCCACGGCGAGAATCGACGCCCGCATTCGCAGGCTGTTTCCCTTCGAGCTGACGCCCGGCCAGCGGCAGACCATCGAAGAAGTTGCCGCGGACATGGCCCAGCCGCACCCGATGAACCGCTTGCTCCAAGGCGACGTGGGCAGCGGCAAGACGGCTGTCGCCGTCTATGCCATGCTGCTGGCCGTGGCCCACGGCCACCAGGCCGTGCTGATGGCCCCCACCGAAGTGCTGGCCCGGCAGCACGCGCTGACGCTGGAAGGCATCCTGACGTCGAGCAAGGTGCGGTGGGCCGTGCTGAGCGGCGCGCTGACGCGCTCGCAGCGGCGCGACGTGCTGGCCAGGGCGGCGGCGGGCGAGCTCGACGTGGTGCTGGGCACGCAAGCGGTGATCCAGGCGGAAGTCGAGTTCGCCCGGCTGGGGCTGGTGGTGATCGACGAGCAGCACAAGTTCGGCGTGCGGCAACGCGCCACCTTGAAGCAGGCCGGCCTGGACCCGCACTACCTGGTCATGACGGCCACGCCCATCCCGCGCACGGTGACGATGACGTTGTTCGGCGACCTGGACATATCGGTCCTGGGCGATAGTCCGCCGGGCCGCCAGGCGGTGAACACCTATTGGGCGCAGCCGGAGCAGCGCGAGAAATGGTGGGAGTTTTTTCGGGGCAAGCTGCGCGAAGGGCGGCAGGGTTATGTGATCACGCCGCTGGTGGACGGCCCCGAGGAGATGCAGGAAGCGAGCCTCGAGCAAGCCTTCGAATCGCTGGTCAACGGACCTTTGGAAGCCTTCCGGCTGGATCTGATCCATGGCCGCATGACGGCGGCGGCCAAGGAAGCGGCCATGGCGGCGCTGCGGCGGGGCGATACCCAGGTGCTGGTGGCCACGACGGTGGTCGAGGTGGGCGTGGACGTGCCCAATGCCACGCTGATGACGATCGAGGCCGGTGAGCGGTTCGGATTGTCTCAACTGCACCAGTTGCGGGGCCGCGTGGGGCGCGGCAATCGGCCCGGTTTCTGCTGCGTGTTTGCCGAGCCGGCCGGCGACGACGGGCGGCGCCGGCTGGAAGCCTTCGTGTCGATCAGCGACGGGTTCCGCCTGGCGGAGATCGACTTCGAGATTCGCGGCCCCGGCGACTTACTGGGCACGCGGCAGCACGGGCTGCCGCCGCTGCGGATTGCGGACCTTGCTCGTGATGGCGACGTGCTGGCCGAGGCCCGCGCGGATGCTCAACGGCTGGCGGCGGAAGACCCGGGTCTGTGCCGGCCGGAGCACGAGCGGCTCAAGCGGATGGTGCTGACCCGCTATGGCCGCGTGTTGGAGCTGGGCGACGTGGGGTAGGAGAAGGCAGAAGGCAGAAGGCAGAAGGAGGAAGGAGGAAGGAGGAAAGGTGGAAAGGTGGAAAGGAGGAAAGGTGGAAGGAGTTATAGTTCCTCGCCGGGAGGGGGGAGCTCTTTGAGGAAGGCAAAGAGGTGGTCGCCGGCGTCGAGGGCCAGGTCGCGGGATCGGAGGAAGAAGTTGCGGGCGCGGTCGGCGTGGCCGTCGAAGTACAACTGGACGCCGAGCAGGAACATGAGGTCGGCGTTGTCCGGCTTCTGGGTGGCGGCCCGGGCCAGAGACTCCAAGTGGGTCGTTTTGGCCAGTTGATTGGCGCCGTAGAGCTGGTCGAGGCGAAACGCCGTTCGGGGCCAGTCGGGCTTGAGGCTCAGCCCGCGTTTCAAGGCGCTGGCGGCCGAGTCGTAGCGGCCCATGGCCAACAAGGTCTGTCCTTGGCGGAACCATGGGTCGGCCAGATCGGGCGCGGCGGCGATCGCCTTTTTGTATCGCTGGTAGGCGTCGGCGAACTTCTGCTGCCGAAAGTGTTCGTCGCCGAAGGTGATGAACTGCCGCGATCGGGCGACCGCCTCGGCATTCGAAGGCGGGCGCTTGGGGCGAGCGGGATCCGGCGCGGCGGGGGCCAGAACGCCGAAGCCGCCGCCAGCCGCCTGACCTGCTTGAATCGCGGGTGCGGGCGCCGCGGCAGCGGCGGGCGGTTGATCGACCCCCATAAAGCGGCGCAGGGCCTGCGGACCGTACATGGTTTCGGCGGGCACCACGAGCGGCGGATAAACGATGGGACCGCGGAAATAAGGGTCGTAATAGTAATCGTGATAGTAATACGGCGGCCAGAACCCCGGCGGATATCCGTAGCGCCCATGCCCGGCGCCTATCCAACCGTGGCCCGCACCGTCGAAGTAGAAGACCGAGCCGGACGGCGCCGGATCGGGCCGCATATCGACATAGCCCGGTGAAAACGGGTTATGGACGTTGGCTTGCTCGGCCCCCGGCGGCACGCGCTGGGCGTGGAGCGAGCCGGACGAGGCGGCCAGAGTGATCGCGGCGATCAGAGCGCTAATGCATCGGTGAACCATGAGACCCTCCCGCCGGCCGCGCCCAGCCGCAGTGACATTATTCACATCTTCAGCGAAAACGGCAAGCGGACTGCCGCGGAACTGAGCCGCTCGGCTACTCCACGCTGGCTACTCCATGCTGGCCTGGCCAAGCACTTTCCTCATGGCGGTCATCCCTATCTCCCCCAGTTGCCGCGGCGAGATTCTCCAGATTTGAGGGTTCATCAGCTCCAGCGAGACGTATCCCTGGTAGTCGATGGCCCTCAAGGCGGCCAGGATCGGTTCGAGATCGAAGTCGCCGTCGCCGGGAAGGATGCGGTCGGCGTCGGCGGCCAGCTCGCGCGGCGTGCCGGCCAGGTCGCTCAATTGAACGTGGAACAAGTTCTCGCTGTTCAGGTATCGCAAGTCTTCGGGCTTGCTCGGTCCCAGGTAGTATTCAAACACGTCGAGACAGAGGCCCAAGTGAGGCGAGCCGACCTCGGCGGCCAGGGCGGCGGCGGTCTGGAGGTTGTTGGCGAAGGCCGCCGATGCCCGGAATTCGAGCGCGAGGCGGACACCTGCTGCTTCCGCCCGCTGGGCGGCCTGGACCAACGACTCCTGGACCCGATCGAGGAGCTGTTGGCTCAGCGGGCCGGCAACGTCGCCGGCAATCACGAGGGTGTCGATCCCCAGCTCGCTGCAGAGCGTCAGCCGCCGGGCGAAGTGCTCCCAATGCTCGCGGCGGGCGTCGGGGTGTTCGGTCATCAGGCCGCCCTGGTAGGCCGCCACCGGGGCAGCCATCCCCTTGGCGTC
>JBBDNX010000408.1:0-3999 GCA_040877345.1 Pirellulales bacterium | reverse complement strand
GGGCTGTACGTGGTAAACGGCCGCGGCAACACGACCCACGGCGGCAGCTCGCCGCGGCCCCCCAGCTCACGGTGCAGGATCGCGCCCAGGCCGGGGTGGTCCTGCCGCGAAACATAGAAGTCGCCGGGCCTTGCCGGCAGTTGCCCCAGCAGCGTGTGTACGATGCCGCCGTCGTGATTGTTGTCGCCGTGGGTCATCGACCGGACCAGGGCCAGCTTGTCGGCGTGGCGGGCGACCTGGGGCAGCAGCTCGCCGAAGCGGATGCCCGGCACGTTGGTCTCGATGGGCGAGAACACGCTGCGGATGCCTTCCGGCGCATCGGGCTTAAGGTCCCACAAGTCGTTTTGCGACGGCCCGCCGCACAGGAAGATGAAGATGCAGTTGCGTGCCTTGGCGTTGCGCGGCCGCTCGCCGGCCGCCTCTGCCAAGAGCAGCCTCGGCAGCGAGAGGCCCGCCAGGCCGAGCCCGCCCACTTGGAGCAGCCGGCGGCGGTCTACGCGCTTCGTGTTTGCGGCGGCGATAAGCTGCATCGTAGCTCCACCAGGCACAAGCGACTGCCCGCCTCAATCTACCCATTCTGGCGACCGGCGACAAGTTTACCTGCATGCCGTGGAACTCGCGAAGCCACCGCCAACGCCGCTCAAATTCCGTACCGAACGCCGCCGTTGAATCACTCTTTGAGCCGGCCAATTGAAAATCCTGGTTCCGCTCAGGCCCCGAACTTCCCGGCGGCTGATGTCCTGCTATCCTGCATGTATGGTTGCAAACCGAATCACCGTGGTCATCGCCGCCGCCACGACACTTTGGGCCGCCAACATGGCCTGGGCTCAGATGGGCCTGACGCTGACGAGCCTGGAGTCGCTGGTGGCCCACGCGGACGTCGTCGTGCGGGCATCGATTGCTGATGTCACGCGCGAGGAGCCCGACGAGCAATGGGTCTCGATGCATGTCACGCTCAAAGTGGACGAAACCCTGAAGGGGCGCCCTGAAAAATCAGTGACCTTTGCGATCCGGACCATCGACGGTGATCAGCGCTACCAGCAATGGCACGCCGCCAGGCAGCAGCAGTTGTGGTTTTTCGTCTATAACAAGCCGCGCACCGGCGAGCTGCCTTCGAAAGACAACGCGGCCGAGGCTCGCCACCGGCTCAAGCCGAACGGCTCTATGATCCGGCTGGGTGAAGCCGTGCCCGACGAGACTTCATTCAGCAAACTGCCGCCACCGATCCTTACCATGGATCTCTATGCACTGGAGGCAGCGGACGAAATCCTTGAGGCCGCCCGGAAGGCAGCGGGCCAACGAGGCAAGCGAAACCCAGTTCGATCCCATGCCATCTGGCTGCCGCGGAGCATAGCCCAGCGCTCAGGTAGCAGTGGCGACATCAACCACCTCGTCGTGCCGGCGGATCATCGCCTGGAAGCCCTGGCTCGGCGATTGATCGAGACGCCAAACGGCTTCCTGCGGCCAGAACCGGCAGTCCGCCCGGAGCTATACAACGATCCCGGCAGACGTTCGGCGTGGTTCCACGCCAACAGCAACCTGCTCCGCGCCGAAGGGGTCAAGGCTTTGCGGCAATTCAAGTCGGACAGGAATATCGCCCTGCTGTTACCGCTACTCGATGATCCCGCCTGGTCCTATCGAACCATCCAACGAGAAGACCGCCCGCCAGTACGCCACCGCGAGTACTATCTCAGGAAAGAGGCCTACTCGACCTTGCGCCAATGGGGTGTCGATGTCAAAAAGCCCGTCTTGAAAGAGCGCGCGCCCGCCGAAAACGAGGCCTTCTGACCCGACGAGCGCCCCTCGCGACACGCCGGAACCGCGGGCAGCCGGGGCCGTGGTTGACACTCAACCTTGTGCTCCAACAGGACCTGACCGTGCCCCCGGCCCCTGTCGGTTCTGCTTCAGCCGCAGCCTGCCCCCGTCCGATGAACCGTTAAGGTTTTCCCGTTCGGAATCATCGGCCCCCTTAACCAATTCGCCCCCAATGCCAGTGTGTACCGCCGTCGCCGCCCTGGTGCTGCTAGCGTGGCCGGGCACGGGCACCGCGCAGCCGGCCGGCCGGCCGGCCGTACCAGGCGTGAGCCAGACTCAAATCGAGCCGGAGGATAACGGCGCGCAGCCCGACGACACTGACGAAGATGACGACGAACCCCTCTTGCCGCCGGTGATCGTGCGCCCGCAACCCGAAGCGGCCGCCGATGGCCCACCGGCCGAAGCGCCCGTGCCGGCCGCCTCACCCACGCGCGGTCCGTTCGACCAGCCGCTCAGCTATCCACGGCTGTCCGAACAGGTCTTCGAAGGCCTCAACTCCGTGACGCGCGGCGACAAGTCGCTGTTCGACACGCCCTCGCTGGCCACCATCATCGACCGGGCCCAACTGGCCGAGCGGCAACCGCACGACATGTTCCAGGCCCTCCAGCAGGAGCTGGGCGTACTGGTGCAGCGGACCGCGCGCGGCCAGGCCTCGCCCTTCGTTCGCGGGCTCACCGGCCAGCAGGTGCTGATCCTGGTCGACGGCATTCGGCTGAACAACTCGACGTTCCGATCGGGCGCCAACCAGTACTTCAACACCATCGATCCGGGCCAGGTCGAGCGGATCGAGGTGCTGCGCGGCCCGCAGTCCGCCCTCTGGGGCTCGGACGCCATCGGCGGCGTGATCAACATCGTCACCCGCGGCGCCGATCCACTGGCCTGCGACTACCTCGGCGGATCGTTCGTCGAATACTTCAGCACAGCCGACTCCGGCTCGTACAGCCGCATGAACGTCGAGGGCTGGCTGGGCCGCGGCGGCTATTTCGCCGGCGGCAGTTATCTGAACGTCAACGACCTCGATCGCGGCGGCGACCTGGGCCGCCAGCCGTTCACCGGCTACGACCAGTACGCCGGCGACATCAAGATCGACCGGCTGATCGACGACTGGACGATGCTCACGATCGCGCTGGCGCACTTCGAGCAGGACAACGTGCCGCGCAGCGACCGCTTCGCCCCCTTCGTCTTCGGGCCGCCGGCCGGCACGCTGCGGCCGACCTTCTTCGATCCGCAGCAGCGCGACCTGGCCTACATCCGCCTGCAAGGCCTGGACTTGGCAAGCTGGATCGACGGCTACACGTTCACCGCCTCGTACTCGCGGCAAAAGGAGGGCTCTCGCGAGATTCGCGATCCCACGCGCGTCGAAGCCGGCGAGTTCGACGTCGACACGGCCGGCTTCACCATGCTGTTTGCCACCGACCTTGGCTGGCTGGGCCGTCTGACCTACGGCGCCGACTGGTACCACGACGACGTCGATGCCTTCCGCAACCGCATCAATCCCACGACCGGTTCCGTCACGCCCATCACGCCGCAGTTCCCCGACGACAGCTTTTATGAGCGGGCCGGCACGTTCATTCAATGGGATGCGCCGCTCACCGATAGGTTGAACCTGCTGGTCGCCACCCGCTACGAGAACGTTGACCTGGGCGCCACGCCCCTGGTCCGCGTCGATCCGCCGGGACCCGATCCGGCCTTCGACGTGCCGACGCACATCTCGCCCAGCTTTCACGGTTGGACGGCCAGCGCCGGCCTGGTGTACGAAGCCAGCCGGCACCTGCACCTGGTCGGCTCGGTCTCCGAAGGCTTCCGCGCACCCAACCTCGACGACCTGGTGGCCACCAACACGCTGGTCCAGCAAGCCGGCCAGGACTTGCCCAGCATCACGTTGGGTCCCGAGCACGCCCTGACCTACGAGGTCGGCCTCAAGCTCGACACGCCCCGCCTCCGCAGCCAGGCCTTTGTCTTCTGGACCGAGCTGGACGACAACATCGTCCGCACGCCGGTCGACGAAGGGTTGTTCCAGCGGGCCAACCACGACTCTTCCATCAACGGGGCCGAGTGGTACGGCGAGTACCTGCTCACGCGCGGCTGGAGCATGTACGGCAACGTCGCCTACACCTACGGCGTCAACCTGGTCACCGACTCGCCTTTGAGCCGGATCCCGCCCACGCAGGGCGTGCTCGGCCT
>JBBDNX010000407.1:0-4000 GCA_040877345.1 Pirellulales bacterium | reverse complement strand
CGAGGCCCAGCACTCCCATGCCTGCGGCGACGGCGCCGGAACTGACCAGCGCGATGCGGCGGCCGGATTCGATGACCTGGTGCATCTCCTCGGCCAGGGTTGCCACGCGGGAATCGTCCAGTTTGCCGTCGGGGCGGGCGAGGACGCGGGTGCCAACCTTGACCACAATCGTGTCGGCGGACGTGGCGATCTCCTGCCGCAGCAAGTCGGTCATGGGGAATTCAACCAGAGTTGGGAGTCGCCTGGCGGGTCGGCGGTGCGCCTCGGGTCCGCATGTCAAGAATACCTTGGCCGCGGCAAGCTCAACAAGCGGCCTGACATAGTAGCCGCCGCGCTTTGCGTGAGTAGCCACCTCACGTGAGCGTGAGGGCTAGTCAAGGACGATCTCTGGCCGCTGGGCCGTCGCCCAGCCGTGCGAGCCCCAGTTGAGCAATTGACGGTGCGGGCTTACAATACCTTGCGGCGTCACTCGGCCGGGCCTGGAAGCTGCCCGGTTTCGAGCCGGTGTCCCAAGGCAAGCGGTGCCGGCGGACGGCGAGGGGACGTGCGCTGGTTCAGGTTTTTTTCACCGCCGGGGGTCGCCAGATAGCCGAATGAGCGAACTGAACCACGAGTGCGGGATTGCCGCCGTCTACCACCTGCCGGGACGCGGCGCCAGCCCACTCTGTCCGGAGCAAGGGCCGGAGGAGGCCTCCCGGCTACTGCCGCGGATGCTGCTGGACATCCAGAACCGCGGGCAGCTCTCGGCGGGCTTCACCACGTACAACCCCCATCGCAAGCAGCTCATCGACACGTACAAGGACCTGGGCGGCGTCAGCGAGGTCTTCAGGCTGAGCCACCGGGGCAAGTACGAGAGCCTGATGAAGGAATATGCCGGGCGAGCGGCAATCGGGCACGTGCGCTATGCCACCTGTGGGGCGGAGGACCGCAGTTATGCCCAGCCTTTCGAGCGGCACCACTTGCAGAAGCAAAAGTGGTTCAGCTTTGCGTTCAATGGGCAGTTGGCCAACTATCAGCAGTTGCGGCGCGAGCTGTTGGCCGACGGCGACAACCACCTGGCCCGCGACAACGATACCGAAATCATCATGCACCAGATCAGCCGCGAGCTGTCCGGGGATCGCCGGCCGCCGCTGATCGAGATGTGGAGCAGCGTGGCCCGCAGGTTCGACGGCGCCTACTGCCTGGTGTTCCTGAACTCGTTGGGCGACATGCTCGTGGCCCGCGATCCGCTCGGCTTCCGCCCGCTCTGCTACGCCTTGGAGGGGCCGCTGTTTGCCGCGGCCAGCGAGAGCGTGGCCCTGTTGAACCTCGGTTTTTCGCCCGAGAGCATCAAGTCGCTCTTGCCGGGCCAGGCCATTGCCATTACGGACGGCCGCTTCTCCATCGAGCGGTTTGCTGCCAGTCCGCGGCGAGCCCACTGCTTCTTCGAGTGGATCTACTTCGCCAACGTGGCCAGCACCATGGACGGGCGCAGCGTCTACCTCTCGCGCAAGGCCCTGGGCGAGGAGCTGGCCCGGCTGGAAACGGTGCCCATCGACGAGGACACCATCGTCGTCCCCGTGCCGGACACCAGCAAGGCCGGGGCCGACGCCATGGCCTTCCGGCTGGGCATTCCCTCGCTGGAAGGATTGATCCGCAACCGCTACACGGGCCGAACGTTTATTGAAGGCTCGACGAACCGCAAGCGGAAAGCGGAGACCAAGTACACGCCGCTGCGTGAAGTGCTGGAGGACAAGCGGGTGTTGCTGGTCGAGGACTCCATCGTCCGGTCGACCACGATGAAAGTGCTGTTGAAGCGGATCCGCGAGTTGGGCCGCGCCCGCGAGATTCACGTGCGCGTGGCCTGCCCGCCGATTATCGCTCCCTGTTTCTACGGCATCGACATGTCGACGATCGGTGAGCTGTTCGCCCCCTCCTTCCTGGAGGACGGCCGCCTGACGCAAGCGGGGCAGGACCGGATGGCGGTGCAGTTGGGCGCCGAGTCGCTCCGCTATTTGCCGGTCGAATCGATTGCCCGGGCCCTCGGCTACGACCACGATCAGCTCTGCCAGGCCTGCATCACCGGCCGGTATCCGACTGGAGGCGGGCAGGAGTTGTACCAGATCGCTTTGGACAGTGCCGCCTCCAAAACTGTGCAGCGGACTTACGAGCGCGAAGCTGGCGATCTAGACGAGCAGACGCCGGAAGCCAGAGTCCCGACCAGCGCCAGCGAAATGCCCGCTGTCTGACAGACCCGCCCTGACAGACCCGCCTCGTTCGGCCCGCCTCTCCTATCCTGCTATTCTGCGATTCTGCCCGCTGCCCTCCGACTTCCGTTCAGCCTTCCTCGCCGGCTCCGCTGGTCCGGCCGGTGGCCACGTCGAACTCCGAGAGGGCGGGAATCAGCATGGTGAGGGTCGTGAAGCCAAACGTAAAAGCCAGCACCAGGAAGACCCCCAGCGTGTAGCCGATCAGAAAGCTGGTGATGGCGTAAAAAATTGCAAAGGGGCAAATGATCGATGCCATTTGGATGGCCCCCGAAGGGTTGCGCCAGCCCAGGGCCGCGTACAACCCCGCTCCCCCGCCGATGATAAAGGCCAGGAACGGCGTTAATTGCACCTGGAACGAGCCGCTGAAGGCGACCATGATCCGCATGCAGACCGCCACGCCGATGAACAGGAAGAAGACGGTGCCCAGACTGGCCGCGATCGCGCTCTTGGAGTTCACGTAGTTCATGCCCACGTGGACGCCCAGCATGGCCACGAATCCGCACATCACGAGCCATCCGCCCAGCAGGTAGACCAGGTTCTCGAAGCTGACCAGGCCGGAGTACCAGATTGCGCCGCACAGCGCCATCGGCAGGAGCACCATTTCCTTGGTGTTGTAGAGGACGCCGCCCAGCTTGCCGAAGATGAACTCCTTGGGCGTCAGGTCCGTGACCAGCAGCAGGTCGAGGGCCCGTGCATCGCGCTCGCTGGTCAACGCTGTCACGGCCTGGGCGTTCACCAGCACCAGACTCAGAATCAGCAGAGGGACCAGCACCAGAGCCAGATCCTCGCGCGCCACCAGGTCGGAGCGTTCGAGGACGGCGTACATGCCCGCGGCCGTCAGGGCGAACAAGACCAGGTACGCTGCTCGCACGACCAGTATCTTGCGGCCGTAGGCCCAGGTGCGCATTTCGCGCCAGATGATCGGGTTATCCCACACGGGTCGCGAGCGGGCGATGGGCTGCGCGGGAGCCGTGACGGCCTGCGTGGCCGCGACTGGGCCGGCCGGCGATTGGGCGAGCGGGTGGTTCTCGGCACGGGGATCGTGTGCCCCGCGCCGCGCCTCGCGGGAGGGATTCCAGACGCGGACCATGGCGGTGGCCAGGGCGTTCAATGCCAGGGCGGCTCCCAACGAGACCAGCAGAAACTGGTGGACCGGGCTGGCGAGCCATCCCCCTGACTGGACGTCCGTAAAGGGGCGCGTGGCCTCGATCATGGCCTGCCAGGGGCTGATCGCGATGGCCCAATGGCTGGTGGAGACGCCGGCCCACTGGCTGCCCAGCGCGCCCTGCGCGACCAGCTCGCCCGCAGCCAGCCAGAACACCAGGGCCAGTGCGGTCATGGCCAGGGTTTGAAACGTCTTTTCGCGCCAGAGCGCCAGGGTGGATCCCAGGCTGCCGGCGGCCAGGGCACTGGCCAGCGTCACGGCGAAGACGCGTGCGATCTGCTCGAACGAGATGCCTCCCAGCAGGGCCATCAACATGAACAGAGGCACGGCGGCGGCCACCAGCACCAGCACGTTGAGCATGCTGGCCAGCAGCTTTCCCAGCACCAACTCCGCGTTGGAGAGGTTCGTCATCAGCAGCAGGACCAACGTCTGTCGGTCCTTTTCGGCGGCCACGGCGCTGGCGGCCGACAAGGAGGAAAAAAACAGGACGACGGCCAACTGCAAGGGGGCCAGGATGGCGAACACGCTGGCGCCGAAGCGGGCCAGGTCGCCGATGTTGCGGACGACCTGCGTGCCGGCCAGCACC
>JBBDNX010000406.1:0-4005 GCA_040877345.1 Pirellulales bacterium | reverse complement strand
TTTGCCCACGGTGGCCAGGATGCGCGT
Source organism: Pirellulales bacterium (assembly GCA_040877345.1). Classification (GTDB taxonomy): domain Bacteria; phylum Planctomycetota; class Planctomycetia; order Pirellulales; family JAICIG01; genus JBBDNX01. The sequence continues at coordinate 3,978 of JBBDNX010000406.1, read as the reverse complement.
GGTATCCGGGGGCGTCCCCGCCGCGCGTCCGGCATTGGCCGGCTGCTGCACGGGAGGCGGCGAGGCTGCTCCTGCCGCCTCGGAAGTTCGCTCTCCCGGCAGCTCGGTAAATGTCCCAGCCTCGAGGGATGCGGCCATGCGCGGGCGTGGTGCGCCGTAGTGGTCCGCCGTGGGGCGTGGTCGGCCGGCTTGGGCAACTGGATACGACTGAGCTTGCGCTTCGGGAGCCGCAAAGATTTGCAGCCAGCGGCTGGGCACGCCGTGCTTCAACCAGAGGATCGCCGCCAGGCTGGCGGTGACGCCGAACAGAATGGTGTAGAACAGTCGCGCCACAGACCCTCGTTCCTTCGAACTTTGGGGGAGACTCGCCCCGCTGCACGCGCACTGGCCGGTCCATCCGGCGCACGGCCCTTGAAGTGCGCACCGCCGGCGGCTCACGCGATGGGATCGTGCAATTTTCCGCGCGCAGGCATTCTCCCGGGCGGCGGGAGTATAGTCGGACTGTTAATCCGGCTGCAACAGTGATTTGACCGCCGCCTCCAACTCATCGGGAACCGTAAATCCCTTGGCGATCGGGCAATACGCGCTTTGGCCGTCGGCAATCCGCACACTGCGTCCGCGAAGCCGGGCCAGACGCTCGATGGCGCCGCGGTCCGTATAGCCCAGAACGACGTAGTTGTCTTCCAGGTGAATCGAGGCAATCTGCCAGGTCTGGGCCAGCAGCCGCAGGTGACTCCGGGCCAGCAGCCGCTCGACGACCTTGGGCCGCGGCCCGAAGCGGTCGACCAGCTCGCAGCTCAACTCGGCCAGCTCGTCGGCGCTTGCAACGCGGGCCAGCCGCCGGTAGAGGTCGATCTTTTGGCGCAGGTCGGTCACGTACCACTTGGGAAGGTACGCTTCGCCCGGCAGGTCGACCTGGACATCGAGCAAAACCCTGGGTGGGAGGTTCTTGAGTCGGCGGACCGTCTTCTCCAGCAGGTCGCAGTAGAGCTCATATCCGACCGCGGCAATGTGGCCGCTTTGCTGGGTCCCCAGGATATTGCCCGCTCCCCGGATTTCCAAATCGCGCATGGCAATGGCAAAGCCGGCGCCCATCTCGCTGAACTCCTCGATGGCCGTCAGCCGCCGGGCGGCGGTCGAGCTCAGCGACTTGTCCGGGTTCAAGAGCAGGTAGCAGTACGCGCGATGCTTGTACCGGCCCACCCGGCCGCGCAACTGGTGCAGCTCGGCCAAGCCATACTGGTCCGCGTCGTCGAGGAAGATCGTATTGGCATTGGGAATATCCAGCCCGCTTTCGACAATGGTCGTCGACAGCAGGATGTCGAACTGGTGGCCTACAAAGTCGAGCATCACCCGTTCCAGTTGCCCTTCGGGCATCTGGCCGTGCCCGACCCCGATCCGCGCCTCGGGCACGAGCTGTTGCAAGTGCCAGGCCACGCGCTGGATGTCGTGGACCCGGTTGTGAACGAAGAAAACCTGCCCACTGCGCGCCAGTTCGCGTCGCACGGCCTGGCGGACCAGCTCGTCATCGAAGCGGGCCACCCGCGTCTCAATGGCCAGGCGGTCGGCTGGCGGAGTCTCCAGGTTGGAGATGTCGCGGAGCCCCAAGAGCGACATGTGCAGCGTGCGGGGGATGGGAGTGGCCGTCATCGTCAGCACGTCGACCGAGTGCCGAAAGGCCTTCAGACGCTCCTTCACTTCCACGCCGAAACGCTGCTCTTCATCGATCACCACCAGGCCCAGGTTGTTGAACCGGACATCGCCTTGCACGAGCCGGTGGGTGCCGATCACCACGTCGATCGACCCCTCCGCCAGGCCGGAGAGGATCTTTTGCTGCTGCGCCGTCGAACAGAAACGGCTCAGCACGGCGATCCCAAACGGGTATTCGGCCATGCGGGAGCGGAAGGTCCGCCCATGTTGTTCGGCCAGCACCGTGGTCGGCACCAGCACCCCCACCTGGTAGCCGCTGTCGACCGCTTTGAAGGCGGCCCGCATGGCGAGCTCCGTTTTGCCGTACCCGACGTCGCCGCAGATCAGGCGGTCCATGGGGCGGGCTTCCTGCATATCGCGCCGAATGGCGGCGATGCCGGCGAGCTGGTCGGGAGTTTCCACGTACGGAAACGACGCGTCGAACTCCTGCTGCCAGTCCGAATCAGCCGGGAAGCGAATCCCCTCCTGCGAGGCGCGGGCCGCCTGCAGCTCGAGCATCTCGCTGGCCATGTCGACCACCGCGGCCTGAGCCGCCTGTTTCTGCCTGATCCACGAGCGGCCGCCGATCTTGGCCAGGGTGGGCCGGGCCTTGGACCCGCCCACGTACTTCTGGACCAACTCGATTCGGGAAGCGGGCACATACAGCCGGGTCCCGCCGTCGAACTCCAGGGTCAGATGGTCTTCGGCCCGGCCGGCCTGCTCCAGCAGTTCCAACCCCCGGTAGCGGGCGATGCCGTGCGAAACATGCACCACGTAATCGCCTTCGCGCAGCTCGAGAAAACTATCAATGGCGCGGCCCAGCCGGCGCCGGCTAGGCCGGTTGAGCTCTTCGCGATGGAACAGCTCGTTGCTGCTGACCAGGACCAGCCGGTCGGGGACGAGGCGAAACCCTGCATGCAGCCTTCCGAGTGGAAAGTGCAACTTGCCGGAAGCTGCCAGCCGAGTGCCTTCGAAGACCTCGCCGAGCCGCCTGGCCTCCCCCTCGTTCGGGCAGACCACGAAGACCTGCTGGCCCACCGTGGCACTGTCCAGCTCGCCCTTGACCTTGGCGATGTCGCCGCTGAACCGCTCCACCGACTCGATCTTCAGCCGGCACGTGGTTTCCATCGAATCCCTGGCCAGGCTGCTGGCCGTCACCGAGGGGAAGCGGTACACCTGCCGCAACGTTTGGTCGAGCGTGGCCTGGGGCCTCGGCGGATCGCGGCTTTCGAGCCAGTGCCGCCCCTCTTGAGCCACTTGCGACGGTTCGACCAGCAAGAACCAGCTTTCCGGCGGCAAATAGCGGCAGAAGTGCTCCTCCTCGGCCGCCGACGGGCCGAGTGCCGTGATTTCGATCGCATCCAGTGCGTCCAGGCTGCGCTGGCTGCCCGCGTCGAAGCGGCGTATCGAGTCGACCTGGTCGCCGAAAAGCTCGATGCGCACCGGGTGCTGCCAATCGGCGGCGAACACGTCGAGGATCCCTCCCCTCCGAGACAGTTCCCCAGGCAGTTGAACGGCGCTGGTGTTGTGGAAACCTTGCCCAACAAGCCAACCGGCTAACTCGTCGATATCGACCGGATCGAGCGTTGTAAGCCGGCGGGTGAGGCCGGCCAGTAACTCGGGCCCCGAAACGCCCTCGAGCAACGCTTGAATCGACGTAACGATGAATGGCGGCTGCTTGCCCGCGGCCAGCAACTTCAGCAGCCGCAGCCGATCGCCAAAGACCTCGTCGTGCATCTGCCGCTTTCCGCCGGAGAGTTCCCAGGCGGCAAAGCGGCCGGCGTCGGCATCGCTGAACAAGGCCAGGTCGTCGCAGAAATCGTCCACCTGGCTGGGGTATGCCAAGACCACCACCAGCGGACCGGGCGCCTGGCGTGCCAAGGCGGCGGCCAACAGCGCGCAGCTCGACCCCCAGACTCCGTCGAATGTGGCCCCGTGCCCGGCCCGCAGGCTGGCGACCACCTCGGAAAAGCCTTCGGTCCCCTCCAGGCGACCGGCCAACGCGGTCAGCTTCTCGGCTGCCGCTGGATACGCTTCCGCTTGCACCATCTTGATGCGGAATTGTAGGGCCGCACGCTACCCAAGCATAGCCGGGATTGTCAGCCCGCCGGCTTGTGTTTGATCTCTTTTAACTCGGCCGCCTCGGGCAGGCCCTTGTAGTACGGGTCCAGTGGAAAACAACCCGACACGAGGCCGTTGCGGGGGGCGGTGGTGCAGTCGCTGAACGTGCGGCAGATCCGCTTGCGGGCAACCACTCCCGATTCGAGGGTGTCGGCGGGCAACTCCGGG
>JBBDNX010000405.1:0-4013 GCA_040877345.1 Pirellulales bacterium | reverse complement strand
GGGCGGCGGCCGACGCCCCGTTCGATGGCCTGCTCGCGCCGAGCAGGGTCCGACTCCGCGTCCTTCTGGTTGATGACGGCCAGGGCGGCATGTTTGGAGAGCGCGGGCGACTTCTCGAAGCGGACCATCCGGCAGAGCACGTTCAAACCGGCGCCATCGGGCAAGGCGGCCAACTGCTCGACAATCTTCAGCCGGTCCTTTTCAGCGGCCGCCTCGTAGTCGGCCATCAGCGCCTTGACTGCCGGCGGGTCGGCTTCGGTGATCCATTCGATCCGCATCCGGCGCACCAGGTACCTGGCGCGGGTTGCAATCTCGAGGTCGTCGTGCTCCTCGGCCGCGGTCAACAGGTCGAAGGCCTCGAAGCCGATGGCCAGCAAGTCGTGCTGGGCCCGCTCGCGGACGAAGTAATCCTCGTGGCCCAATTCGGCGATGAGCCGCTCGATTCGTGCGTCGGAGGATTCCGCCGCTTCGGGCGGCTCCAGGTAGTTGATCTCGCAGCCTTCGGGCCTGGTCTCGTCGGTCCGCGGCGGCTTGTCTTCCAACAGGGCATCCAGCGCCTCGCGCAGATGAGCACGCTTGACTTTACTCTCGTCCCGCCAGGAGTCGTCGATGGCGCCCATGTAGCGGACGTTCCGATCCTCGTCCAGGACAAAGACCGTGGGAGTCTTCAAGGCGCCATACGCCTGGCCCGACTGCTGGCTTTCATCGTGCAGGTAAGGAAAGTTGTACCGCTCCTGTTCGGCGCGTTCTTTCATGGCCGCCGGGCGATCGGCTGCCTCGCGGCTGCAACTGACGGCCACCAGCCGCACTCCGCGGCCGCGATAATCGTCCTGCAAGCGGATGAGCCGCCGCTGGTAGGCCTGGGCCACGGGGCAGTGGTTGGCCGTGAACACCAGGACGACGAGCTTGGCCTCCTCGTAGTCGGCCAGCGCGTGGGGACGGCCCTCGGTGTCCGGCAGCTTGGAAAAGTCCGGGGCCTTGTCGCCCGCGCTGAGCACGCGGTTGAACTTGCCGGCCAGCGCCGGCTGGCCGGCGCAGCAGGCCAGCCAGGCGGCGAGCAGCAGGCAGCAGGATGGATTCGATCGCACGGCCATGGCTGGTCACCCTCAATAGTTCTGCGGCCCGTCGGAGTCTTCCATGCCTTCAATATACCTTCGCAGCCGCTCCACTTCGTCGGTCACGTGGCGGAGCTTGAGCATGTTTTCCACCCGCTTCAACAGCTCCAGCTTGTTGACCGGCTTGCTCAGGAAGTCGTCGGTGCCCGCGTTCACCGCTCGCTCGATGTCGCCCAGCTCGTTCAGGGCCGTGACCATCAGGATCATGATTCCCTTGGTGGCCGGGTCCTCCTTGAGCTTCTTGCAGACCTCGAAGCCGCTCAGCTTGGGCATCATGATGTCCAAGAGGATCAGGTCGGGATGGAACGAGGCCACCTTGCTCAAGGTGTCGTGGCCGTCGACGGCGACCGCGGTGACGCAGTCGATGTCGCTTAAGTAGACTTCCAACAGCTCGACGTTCGTGGGGTTGTCGTCGGCTATGAGGATCCGGCTTTGCACCGCGGATGGCGGTTGTCCCGCCGGCTTGGATTGCTCTTTGATGTCGGCCATGCCTCAATCCATTTGGGGTTAGAGAGATCAAGAGCCCCCGGGCTCTCGCGTGTTGCACCCAAAACTGGTTCTCAAACCTCGGCTCCGCGCGCGGCGGCCGATGGCACGGGAAAGGCCTCGCACAAGCTCGATACCTCGCCGCGAATCCGCTGGCCCACGGCGTCGTCGTCCGGGTCGGCCAGCACTTCCAGAATCCAGCCGCCGATCCGCTCCATCTCGGCGGGTCCCATGCCCCGCGTCGTCAGGGCCGGCGTGCCGATCCGGATGCCGGAGGGATCCACCGGCTTGCGCGCGTCGAAGGGGATCATGTTCTTGTTCACGGTAATGCCGGCCCGGCCCAGGGCGTTCTCGGCCTGGCGGCCCGCCAGGCCCAAGGCCGTCACGTCGGCCAGCAGCAGGTGATTGTCGGTTCCGCCGCTGACCAGCTTCAAACCGCCGGAGAGCAGCCGCTCCGCCAGGGCACGGGCATTGTCGACAATCCGCCGGGCATACTCCTTGAACTGCGGCCGCAAGGCCTCGCCGAAGCAGACGGCCTTGCCGGCGATCACGTGCATCAGGGGTCCACCCTGCAAGCCGGGGAACACGCTTTTATCGATCTGGCTGGCGTACTCGGCGCGGCACAGCGTCAACCCGGCGCGTGGGCCTCGCAAGGTCTTGTGCGTGGTCGTGGTCACGAAGTCGGCGACGGGGACCGGGTTGTCGTGCAGGCCGGCGGCCACGAGCCCCGCGTAGTGGGCCATGTCGACGAACAGCCGGGCCCCGTTCTCGCGGGCAATTTCGGCGAACCTGGCGTGCGGGATCTCGCGGGGGTAGGCGCTGGCGCCGGCCACGATCAGCTTGGGTTTGTGCTGGCGGGCCAGGGCGGCCACCTGGTCGAAGTCGATCCGGTGGGTGTCGCGCGTCACGCCATAGTTGATGAACCGGTAGAGCTTGCCCGAAATGTTCAGCTTCATGCCATGCGTCAAGTGACCGCCGTGTGCCAGGTCCAGTCCCAGGACGACGTCGCCCGGCTCCAGGGCCGCCAGGTAGACGGCCATGTTCGCCTGGCTGCCGGAGTGCGGCTGCACGTTGGCATGCTCGGCGCCGAACAGGGACCTGGCCCGCTCGCGAGCCAGTTCCTCGACGACGTCGACGAACTGGCAGCCGCCGTAGTAGCGGCGGCCGGGATAGCCCTCAGCATACTTGTTGGTCAGCACGCTGCCCACCGCCTGCATGACGGCCGGGCTGGTGTAGTTCTCGCTGGCGATCATCTCCAGCCCGTCTTGTTGGCGGTCGATTTCGCCGGCGATGGCGGCCCAGACCTGCGGGTCTTCTTGCTCGAGCACATTCATGCGTGGTTGGGGCACCTTGTGGAAGCGGGACAGCGCGCAATCGACCTCTTCAGTATAAGTTATAGATGTTGGGGCACACGAGGCCAAGCCACCTGGAGCGAGCGCGCCTTCTCCAGCGGCGCTTGATTGCCCGTTTTCGACCGGATAAATCCGGTCACTACGAACGGTTTTCGACCGGATAAATCCGGTCACTACGAACGGTTTTCGACCGGATGAATCCGGTCACTACGAACAGGTTTTCACTCGCGGGTGATCAGGACCTCGAGCGAACCGGCGTTGTCGGCCAGTTCAGCCGGCGAATCGTTGATGCACAGGTAGAGCGTGCCGCTTTCGGCGGGCGTCAGCGTGCTGGAGAGTCCGGCGGCGACCGGCGACAACAGGCCGCTGGGCCGGCCTTCGGCAGCTTTGCCGCCCGCCCCGGCCTGAGTGCGAACGGCCGCCAGCAGCATCCCCAGCGGGCGGCCGCGGTGGTAGCGGATCGAGACGCCGCCCGCCTCGCTGATCCAGGGGGGCGGCCCGCCGGCCACTTGAAAGCGGCCCGTGGCTTGCAAGCGGTACGTGGCGCCTGCTTCGAGCCGAACGCCGCTCGACTGCCAACCCCGATCGGCCGCCACGGAAACGCGTTGGCCGCCGGCTGCCAGCGGCTCGCCCGGCGCAAACTCGATGGCCCAGCGCGCGAGGTCATGGCCGTATTCCAGCGAGCCGGTAAAGACCTGCCACTCCTCGGTCAACTCGTTCCAGTCGTCGTCATACAACTGGCGGAAGCGGCGGTTGAAGTCCTTTTGCCGCACCAGCGCGGGCAAGCGGCCAAAACGATCGCGATAGCGTGGATGGCCGCTTAGAAGAGCAGCCGCCGCCCAGCACCAGCCGTACGGTTCGTTCTCCAGGTGGGCCCGCGGGCCGTAGTCCAGCACGTCGCCCAGGCCTAGCGGCCGGCCCTGGCCGACCGCGTCGCGCACCAGCTTGATGCGGCCCCAACCGGCCACCTCGTCGCGCGTGGCGGGAAACTGTGCCAGCAGGGGTCTGCCGTCGACGAGCCTATGCGTGGCGAGCAACTCGGCCACTGCCTCCATGTACC
>JBBDNX010000404.1:0-4022 GCA_040877345.1 Pirellulales bacterium | reverse complement strand
GCCAGCGTGCCGGATCCAAACGTGTTGGCCCGCTGGATGCCGGTCTGCGTGGAGCGCAGCAGGAAGAGGATGCCGAAGGCGGTGTCGGCCACGATGTGGCTTTCTGGGGGGCTCTCCCAGCTTCCGTCCTGGTTTTGCGTCTCGCTGAGGACCTTGAAGCCCTCATCGTACCAGGCGCCGCTGGGCTGATTGCCCGGCGCCGTGTCGCGGAAGCTGTAGTACCGCTCCAAGGCGTACATGTAGTAGTGCGCCCACTGGTCGGGCTTGAGCGTGAAGTTGGCCTGGAGGTATTTATCGCCGCGCTCTTGGGCCTGTGCCAGGCGGCCTTCGTCCACGGTGTGCCGCCGCTTGACGGCGTCGCTGCCGCCCACGGGCTTCAACTTGCCGGGCAACTGGTCGAGTCCTTCCCGGGCGTTGTTGGCCCGCAGGTGGTCGGCGCAGATGTACAGCGTGCTGAGACCCGCCGCCGACAGGCTCAGCCTGACCTGGGTCTGCCTCACCAGCTCGAAACTGCCCGGATCGGTTCCTTGATACCCGTGGGCGCCGCTGGGATCCTGGGTGCGCATCAGCCAGTTGGTCGCCCGCTCCCAAGTGCTCAAGGGGGTCGCGATACCCGACTGCTCGGCGGCCCATAAGCCGAGCACGCCGTATTGCGTCTGCGATGTGTCGCCGGTCTTGCCATCCTTGTGCTCGGGCGGATAACCCCATCCACCGTGCGGCTTCTGCAGCGCCACCAGGTGGTCGGTGAGCCTCTGTATCTCCTCGCGGTACTGAAGCGGATCGAGTTCGAAGAAGAAAACCAGGGAGACCCCCGTGCTATAGACGTCCATCCGTACCGGATTGCCCGTTCCTTCGGGGATCGAGTTCTTGATGGCGGCGACCGCCTCCACCACCCTGGGATGATTCTTGCCGTCGTTGGGATCCTTGCCCTTGTAATACTTGAGCATGCACAACCCCATCAGCGCCTTGGCGCCCGGAGGGGTGTTGAACTGCTTGTACATGTGCTCAGGCGGGAGCGGCTTTTCGAAGAACCCGACCGCCTTGGCTACCAACTGCTGCACCTCGGGACTCTCGGGCGTCAGCGCTCGGGCAGGGGCCGGCACGAATTGCGACAGCGCCAGTCCAGCCAGCGCAAGCAGGCCAGAATAAGTGCGCAAGCCGCCAGGCGGCCAACCATGGCATCGACTGCGGTGAATACTCGCCGGGCAATTCATCCAGGGATCCTCAACTGCGAGCGACTGCGACCGGACGCCGGAGGGGCGCGGATCCACAGCCTGGGACCTGTCCCAGTTCGACGACTTGCCGGATGGAATGCTTCCGCCGCTGACAAAGGACAGCCGCCCCGTTGCGCTTTGTTGATCGTAATCCCGCCCGGCGGGAGTGTCAAGTTGCGGCCAACGGCACAAGTGTTTGATATGTCGGAGTTTGCCGCTTCGCACGGGCTCCGCGACTTCACCTCTTGCCCGCCGTTTTGCCGACGATCCGACGCTCGAACCGCCGCAGCACCACCAGGATGATCCACGACAGGATCGTGGACGTCACCGCAGGCCCGATCCAACCGGCCCCCACCGAGAAGCCGATGGCCGCCGTCAGCCAGATGCTGGCGGCCGTAGTCAATCCTTTGATCTCCCCCTGATCGGTCATTTTCAAGATGGCGCCGGCGCCGAGGAACCCGACCCCTGCCGCTACGCCTTTGACGATCTCGGCCAGGTTCGCCTTTCCCGCTGCGGCTTCGACAGGCACCAGCGTGAACAGCGCTGCCCCCAGGGCCACCATCATGTGGGTCCGCAGTCCGGCCTGATGTCCATGGGCTTCGCGGTCGAAGCCGAGCACGCCGGCCAATGCCACCGCCACGATCAGCCGCAGTGCAACCCGCAGCATCTGCGCGTTTTCCGGATCGGAGGTCCATTCGGTCCAGAATCCGTCCATTGGGGAACCTGCTGCTGTGAGGGTCGGGTGAGGCGAGGCTTGCGGAAAGCCAGCTTATCCGCGGCAGGCACCGCTTGCCAACGTTGCGGATTCTGATCGGGTTGAAATAAACATTGAAATAAACTCCGTCAAAACCTATTATCGCGGCTCCCGGCGTGGGGCGCCCAGCCAGGTCCAGTTTTCTCGTTTCTGGCCGCGTCTCCGGCTCCCAATTTGCACTCGAGCCGAGCGGTGAACCAAATGCTCGAAAAAACGCCGGCCCACAACGCCAAGTTCATGTGCAACCAAATGGTGCTGCGAGGCGGCTCGTGCGTGACGCCACAATCGCACATTCGGGCAAGCTATCGGAATTTCTTTCCACCCAGCGCCCGCTGGCAGTTCAGCGGCATCCGACTTGCCAGGGACCTGGCGGCATGACAGCAAGATTGGCGGCGGGCGCCGCACAAGTCGACCAGTTCCGGGCCGACGTGCTGGCCGGCCTGAGGCGGCGCCGGAAGCGAGTTCCGGCCAAATACTTCTACGACGCCGCCGGATCCGCCTTGTTCGACGAGATCACGCGGCTGGGCGAGTACTATCTCACGCGGACCGAGCTGGCGATCATGCGCCGCGACGCCGCGGACATGGCTGATCGGCTTGGCCCGCAATGCCTGCTGATCGAATTGGGCAGCGGCAGCCTCGTCAAGGTCCGGCTGTTGCTGGACCGTCTCGAAAGCCCGGCCGGGTACATCCCGGTCGATGTTTCCGGTGACCACCTTCATCGATCGGCCGCCAGGCTGCGGCGCCACTATCCGGATCTCGCGGTGATGCCCGTCCTGGCCGACTTTACCCGCGACTTCCCGATGCCGCGGCCCCCACGACCGCCGGCCCGGCGGGCGGTGTACTTCCCTGGGTCAACCATCGGCAACTTCGACCCGGACGACGCGGCCCATTTGCTCAGGCGGATCGCCGGCCTGGTCGGACGAGGCGGCGGCTTGCTGCTGGGAGTCGACCTTCAGAAGGATCCGGCCGTTCTGGAAGCCGCCTACAACGATAGCCGCGGGACAACGGCGGAGTTCAATCTTAATCTGCTGGCCCGCATCAATCGGGAGCTGGGGGCGGACTTCGATCTGACCGCGTTTCGTCATTGCGCCTTCTACAACCGGCAACGAGGCCGGATCGAAATGCACCTGGTCAGCACGATCGCGCAGCAGGTGCGGCTGGCCGGCACCGTGGTGAGTTTCCGCGCGGGCGAGAGCATCCACACCGAGAACTCTTACAAGTACGACCTCGGCAGCCTGGAGCGCCAGGCGGCTGATTGCGGATTTCGGGTGGATGCCTCTTGGACCGACGAACTACAATACTTCGGTGTGCTCGATCTGACCGTGCCCGCCTAGGATACGAGCCTGATGTTCCATCTCGACGGCGTCGTGAAAACCTACGCCGGCCGCCCTGCCCTTCGGCCGACCAGCCTGCATCTTGCCGCCGGCCAGGCGACCGTGCTGATCGGCCCCAGCGGCTGCGGCAAGTCGACACTGCTGCGGCTGATGATCGGGCTCATCGAACCGGACGCCGGCACGGTCGCCTTCGAGGGCCAACAGCTCACCGCCGCGAATGTTCGTCAGCTTCGCCGCCGGATGGGTTACGTTCTCCAGGACGGAGGCCTCTTCCCGCACATCACGGCCCGGGCCAATATCACGCTGTTGGCTCGCCACCTCGGCTGGGACCGGCAGCGGATCGCCGAGCGCGTGCTGGAGCTGGCCGGCCTGACTCGGTTTCCGGTCGATGGGCTGGACCGCTATCCGCACCAGCTCTCCGGCGGGCAGCGGCAGCGAGTCGGGCTGATGCGGGCGCTCATGCTCGACCCCGACGCTTTGTTGCTCGACGAACCGCTCGGCTCGCTGGACCCGCTGGTCCGGGCCGACCTGCAGCAGGATCTCCGCGACATCTTCCGCTCCCTTGTTAAAACGGTCGTGCTCGTCACCCACGACCTGGGCGAGGCCGCCTTTTTCGCCGACCGCATCGTGCTGTTGCGCGATGGGGCGGTCGTTCAAGACGGAACGTTGGCCGAGCTCTGGCACCGCCCGGTCGATCCGTTCGTCGCCCGCTTCATCCAG
>JBBDNX010000403.1:0-4030 GCA_040877345.1 Pirellulales bacterium | reverse complement strand
ACCAGCAGGAGATCCGCGACCGCATCGAACGGGTCTACGCCGAGCTGGGCCTCTCGGCGGCGGCCCAGGGAGACGCGCTCTGGACCGCGGTCACCAGCTTCGGCGCCGGCTTCATGGTGCACACCAGCAAGCCGACCTCGAACCTGGATGAAATCCGCGCGGCCATCGGGTCCGTGCCGGTCGATCCCTCAGGCAAGGAAATGACCTGCCAGGCGATCGGCCAGGCGATCCATACCTTTCAGCGATTTGCCACCTCGGGCCGGCGGCAGTTGGCCCTGATCCTCGTGAGCGACGAAAGCGGCGACCCGGCCGACAACATCGCACAGTTGGAAGCCGCCATCGACCAGGCGCGGCAGGCACGTTGCGTCGTGTACGCGCTGGGACGCGAGGCCGTGTTCGGCTATCCGTATGCCTATATGAGCTGGGTCGATCCGGACACGCAGATCGGCTTCTGGCTGCAGATCGACCGCGGACCGGAAACGCCTTTCCCGGAGCAACTGCAGATCGACGGCTTCACGGCCCGCTGGGATGCGCACCCCAGCGGCTTCGGCCCCTATGAGCACGTGCGGATCGCCCGCCAGACCGGCGGCGTGTTCTTCATGCTGCCCAGCCCGGAGACGAACCTGGTCCGCGGCGACAACCGCAAGTACGAGCTGGAGGCGATGCGCCCCTACCTGCCCGATCTGAGCCCCAGGGCCGAGTATGCGACCCAGCTCGAGCGGAGCGAGCTGCGCTCGTCGCTCTGGAAGATCATCTCCGACTTCAACCCGTACAACCCCCAGCACGCTCCGCACTGCGTGGTGCCGGTGACCTTTTCGATCCGGCCGGACGCCTTCCGGAGCGAGGCGACCGCGGCGCAAAAAACGGCCGAGGGGATGGTGCGGTACATCGACCAGGCGGAGAAGGCGTTGGAAAAGCTCCGGCCGCTGCGCGAGCGGGAGTACAGCCCTCGCTGGCGGGCCAACTACGACTTGATGGTCGCGCAGATGATCGCCTACAAGGTGCGCATCTATGAATACGGCGCCTACCTGGAGGCCTTCAAAAAACAGCCCAAAGTCATCAAGAACCCGCTGGGACCCACCAAGAAGACCAACTACTGGGCCATCACCACCCGCGCCGAAACGCTCACCGGCGAGCTGACCAGGCACTACATCGAGCGTGCCACGCAGTTGCTCCAGGCGGTCGTCCGGGAGCACCCTGGCACGCCTTGGGCGGCGCGGGCCGAGTGGGAGCTGTCGCGCGGCTTCGGCGTCGACTTGGCCGAACACTTCTCCGATCCCCGCAGTTCGTCCGTCAAGGTACCCAAGTTGTAAACCCCATGAGCCGATTCTCAATGACCAAGATCGATGTCAATGGCCGGCGCATGGACCGGCGAGGCTTGCTGAAAGGCGCGGCAGCCGGGGCGGCTTTGGCCTCCTGGCCCGTTGCGTTGTCCGCCTTTGGCCCGCAGCCCAACGACGACTCGGACGCCCCGCCGGCTGGCCAGGGCGGCTACGTCGATGCGCACGTCCACGTCTGGACGCCCGATACCCAGCAATACCCGCTGGCGCCCGGTTTCCGCCGCGACGAAATGAAGCCCGCCAGCTTCACTCCCGAGGAGTTGCTGGCCCACGCCCGGCCCGCCGGCGTGGGGCGGGTGGTCCTGATCCAGATGAGTTTTTACGGGTTCGACAATTCGTACATGCTCGACACTATCGAGCGGTTCCAGGGCGTGTTCTCCGGCGTGGCGGTGATCGATGACACTGCCCGCGAGCCGGCCGCGCTGATGCGGTTGCTGGCCAAGCAAGGCGTGCGCGGCTTCAGGATCTATCCGCGCAACCTGCCGGTCGACCGCTGGCTGGATGAACCCGGCATGCAAGCCATGTGGCAGTGCGGCGCCGACGAAGGGCTGGCTATGTGCCACCTGGTCAATCCCGAAGCGCTCGCGGCCGTCGACGGCATGTGCCGCAAGTTTCCCGACACGCCGGTGGTCATCGATCACTTCGCCCGCATCGGCTTGGACGGCACGATTCGCGAGGCCGATCTCGATCGGCTCTGCCGCCTTTCCCGGCATCGCAACACGTATGTCAAGGTCTCGGCCTTTTATGCACTGGGCAAAAAGAAGGCGCCTTACCTCGATCTGGCGCCGATGATCCGCCGGCTGCTCGACGCCTACGGGCCAGAGCGCCTGATGTGGGCCACCGACGGCCCCTTCCAGGTCCAGGAAGGTCACACCTACGCCGACTCGATCGAGCTGGTGCGAAGCCGCCTCGACTTTCTATCCGACTCCGATCGCCAGTGGCTGCTGGCCAAGACGGCCGAAAAGGTCTTCTTTTAGGTAGCCGAATTCGCCAGAATTCGGGCCGGACTTCCATTCCGCCAGAACTCTGGCGCTTTCCTGCTACCGCCAACCTTGAGCTGATCGCTACCGGCAACCTTGAGCTGATCGCTTGCCAGTTGATTGACCCGGGCCGGCAAATCGCCTGTAATAACGGGTGCCATGTTCCTCTCCGCCCATCTCGTCCGGTTCTCTCCGCGGCGGAGCCCGCTGGTCCGCGCCTGGGGCTGTTCGGCCGTTTGCCATGCCGTGGGTGTTCTGGCCTTGGCCCTGACGGCGGTGGCCGGCGACAGGGCCGGCGCCGATCGATCCGCGATCAAAGCCCTATTGCTCGATCGATCCGACGTGCCTCAACTCGATCGGCTGGAACAACCCGTCGCTTTGGCCAGCATGGTGCCGAACGAACCGCTGGCCGAAAGGCCGCAACCGGCCGGCCGTGGCTCGCAACGGAACGACTTCGCGCTGGCCAGGGTCGAGCTTTCCTCGCTGGACGCCGGCGGCGGCTTCGACTCGTTTGGCCCGCTGGTGGCCGACGCGACCACCTCCCAGGCCGCCGGCCGAACGTTCGGCGATTCGGCGCGCTTCTACGGCATCGAGGCCGACGGGGACGACATTGTCTTCGTGGTCGACATGTCGGGCAGCATGCAGGGAGCGCGGTTTCGGCGGGCGCGCGGCGAGCTGCGCCGCTCGATCGAAGCGCTGCGGCCGCCGCAGCGGTACTTTGTGATCTTCTTCAGCGACGGCCCGTACCCGATGCCCGCCAGCGGGCTGGCCGAAGCCACGCGCGAGAATGTCCGCCAGACCTTGAATTGGATCAACGAGGTCCAGTGCCACGGCTTCACGAAGCCCTTGCCGGCGCTGATCCAGGCCCTCGACCTCGATCCCGACGCGGTATTTTTTCTCTCCGATGGCAAGTTCGATCCGCAAGTGGCCTTCGAAATCGGCCAGCATCGCACCGGTGAGCCGATTCCCATCCACACCATCGGCTTCATGAACCGCGCCGGCGAGCCGATGCTCAAGGCCATTAGCGAAGTGACCGGGGGCACGTATCGTTTCGTTCGATAGGCTCGCCAACTGGCACCCGCCCCGCCCGCCTGTTATGCTTGCCCTGTTCGCGCGGGCCGGTGGGCCGCCGCCGTGCCGACGCGCCCTGGCGCCCCGTGCCTTGATTGACCCGCCGACCCGCCTTTTTCCCGCCGCCATCACACCCGGATACCGTCGATGAGCTCAGCCGAACCCGCCCCGCAAAAACTTACCATCACGCATTGGCTGGTGATCTTCGTGGCGGCGATCGGGTTCCTGTTCGACACCTATGAGCTGTTGATGCTGCCGCTGGTGGCCGCTTCGGCCCTGGCCGAGCTGATGGACGTGCCGCCCGATGCTCCCGTGATCCGGGAGTGGATCGGCTATATCTTTTGGGCCAGCGCACTGGCCGGGGGCGGGTTCGGCCTGGTGGGCGGCTATCTCACCGACCGCTACGGACGCCGGCGCGTGCTGGTGCTCAGTATTCTCTTGTACGCGTTTTCGGCCTGCGCGGCCGCCTTCAGCACGTCGCCCATGATGTTCTTGGTGCTGCGCTGCACCACGTTCATGGGCGTTTGCATCGAGTTCGTGGCGGCGGTCGCCTGGCTGGCGGAGTTGTTTCCCAACCCGCGCCAGCGCGAGATGGTCTTAGGATCGACGCAGGTCTTTTCGTCGTTCGGCGGTCTGCTG
>JBBDNX010000402.1:0-4032 GCA_040877345.1 Pirellulales bacterium | reverse complement strand
GTGCAAATGGCGCCCGTCGGAAAGCGTCACTTCGTGATCGACGACCTCGTCGAGCTCGTCGTGCATATAGCCGATGGAGTAGAAGTGAATGCAAGTGGCAATCGCCGTGACCATGGCGAACATGCCGATCGTCAGGGCGTCGATGTAGTAGCTCACCGTGATGGCCAGCGCGCCGAATCGGCCCAGCGTGTACCAATCGCCCGTGTAATGCCGGGGCGGCCCCGCCTGTGCCTGGTGCTCGGCGGCCGATGCATGGTCGCCTGCATCCGCCTTCGCCTCGCCTGCATCCGCCTTCGCCTCGCCTGCATGCTCCTTCGCCTCGCCGGCGTGCCCGCCCGCCGTGGCCTCGTGCGGCGCCGACGCCACGGCGCCGTGCTCGCCCCGCGGGCCGCTCGCATCGGCGGGCGAGCTGAAAACCCAGATTCCCAGCGCCACCACCGAACAGACTAGCGATCCCAGGATGGCGCCGGTCGCCACGTAACTCGCCATGACGCCGGCCCTGCCCATCCGCGGACCCACCAGCACGATCAGCGCGAACGAGGCGAGCGGCAGCAGCCACGCCAGTCCCAGCAGAATAGGCAGAAACGTAGCCGTGTCCATCAGCCCTTCAATTCGTCGGCCCGGTCGACGTCGACCGTGGCATGGTTGTTGTAAAAGTTCAACGTAATGGCCAGGGCCACGGCGGCCTCCGCGGCGGCCAGCACGATCACGAACAAGGCGATCAACTGCCCGTCGAGACCAAGCGAATGACCCCCCTCCCGGTAGAGAAAATCGCTCGACATCGCCACGAAGTTCACGTTCGCTCCGTTAAGCACCAGCTCGATGCCCATCAGCACGCCCAGCGCATTGCGCTTGGCGGCCATGCAGACCACCCCCGACACGAACATAATCGCTCCCACGACCATGAAGTGCGACACGCCGACGGGTTCAGCCAGCAGGTTCATCCCAATTGCCTCGCGTTGCTCGCCCGCCGCTTGGTTCGAGCCAGGTATGCCGCGCCGATCAACACCACCAGCAGGTGGACCGATACGATTTCGAACGGGAGCAGGTAGCCCGACATGCCGCCCTTCAAGTGCTCCGGCCGCTCTTCGAGCCGATCCACGCGAGCTCCCAACAGTCCCATGCCCAGCCGCGTGGCCGTATCGTGTTGCACCAAGTCGGCCGCGGAAGCATCGGCGCGGCTCGCGCCGCGACCGCGCCAGTCAGGCACGCTGAAGGCCGCCGGTATCAGAAGAGCGAGCAGGCACCCGGAAAGCAGAAAGGCCACGATCCAATCGCCGCCGCTGGTCTTCATCGAAATAAACGGTCCCTGGGCCGTCAGCATCACGCCGAAGATCAAAAGCACCAGGGTGCCGCCGACGTAAATCAGCAACTGCATCGCCCCCACGAAGTCGGCCCCGGCCAGAAAGAACAGGCCCGACGTCGCCCCCAGCGACATGATCAGGTACAGGGCCATCCGCACGATGTTGCTGGTGATCACCACGGCCACCGCGAACGCGCAGGCCAACCCGGCAAACAGCAGGAAGAAAAATGTGTGCCAGTTCGGTTCCACGGTCATCTGCTCTCCGCGCCGGCCAAATCGCCCGCCGCCAGCCGCTCGCCCCCAGCGCTTGCCACGGGCTCTTGCGGCCGTCCCGCTGCATCGACCGGCGCTTGGGCCTCGGCATACCGCGCGCCGTAGGGCTCGCTCCGCAAGTCCAACAAGCCGCCGGGCCATAGATACGTCCAGGCCACCGCGCCCAGGAATGTCACGGCCGCGATCGGCGTGCAGTACTTCAGGCAGACCTTCATCACCTGGTCGATCCGCAGCCTGGGCAGCGTCCAGCGGACCCACATCATGAACGTCACCCACAGGCAGCACTTGAAGACGAAGTTCAGCATCCCCAAAAAGTTCCCCAGGTAGCCGGCCAACCAGCCGCTTTCGTGCGTCAGCCCCAGCATCGAGGCCACCGGCACCGGACCATTCCAGCCGCCGAAGAACAGGATCGCCGCCAGGCCGCTCACGGCAAACATCGAGCCGTATTCGGCCATGAAAAAGAAGCTCCACCGCAGCCCGGAATACTCGGTGTGGAAACCGGCCACCAGCTCGCTTTCGGCCTCGGCCAGGTCGAACGGCGCGCGGTTCACGCTCGCCGTGGCGCAGGTAAAGTAAACCCAGAACGTGATGAAGGTAAACGGGTCGTGGAAGATCAGCCAGTTGTTCAACCAGCCCGCTTGCAGGCGGCCTATCTCGACCAGGTCCATGGTGCCGGCGATCAGCACCGGCACCACGACGCAGAGGCCCATCGGCACTTCATAGCTGACCACCTGGGCCGCCTCGCGCATGGCGCCGAAAAGCGACCACTTTGAAGCCGACGCGTAGCCGGCCAGGATCACGCCGAAGACCTCCAGGCCCATCACCGCCAGGATGAAGAACACGGCCGTGTTCAGCCGCACCGCCACCCAGCCATCGCTGAAGGGAAGCGCCAGAAAGGCGGCGAACGAAGCACAGAAGCTGATATAGGGGGCCAAACGAAACAACAACGCGTCGGCCCCGGCGGGCATCAGGTCTTCCTTGGTGATCAGCTTGATGCCGTCGGCCAAGGTATGCAGCCAACCGAACTTGCCGCCCACGCGGGTCGGCCCCAGGCGGTCCTGGATGCGGCCGGCAACCTTCCGCTCCAGCCAGATGAAGACCAGCGCGCCGACCGCCACCACGTGCAGCAGCAGCAGGCAGTGCACCATGGCGGCGATCAGATACGCCGCCACTTCAACAGTCCAGTCCGGCAGCCAGTCGGCCAGCCAGGCTGGAAGCCAGCCGGGCAGGTGCTTTGCCAGATAGTCAGCCACTCGTAGGCCCGCCCTCGCCCCAACGCTTGATTGATGAGTGCAATGTGGGTATCGCCGCGGCCATTCCACTCAGGCGTCAAGTCGTGGCGCTGAAGCGGTTCCGCGAAGATCGTGAAATATGGCACAAAGCCTTGCCGGTGTTCAAGCCCCTAGCGGTCGATTTCGCCCATCACAATGTCCAACGAGCCGACGATGGCCGGCACGTCGGCGATCAGACAACCGCGGCACAGCTCGTGGGTGACCGACAAGTTCGAGAAACAACTGCTGCGGGCGCGGGTCCGCCAGGGAATGGGCGATCCGTCGCTGACCAGGTAGAAGCCCATCTGGCCGCGGGGGGCTTCGGTCTCCAGGTAGGCCTCGCCCTTGGGCAGCTTCTCGTTGAGCTTCAATGGAACCGCGTGCGAACCTTTCGCCGTGCTGTAGCGGTCCATGGCCTGCCGCACCAGGTCCATGGCCTGCACCACTTCCAGCATCCGCACGTAAAAGCGGTGCCAGCAGTCGCCCAGCACGGCCGAGGCAGGGACAGGCGGGTAGGTGTGGTCTTTCGGGTAGTGGCCGTCCTTCTGGACGATGACCTCGAAGGCATAGCCGTCGTACATCTCGGTGTAGCGCTCTTCGCCGTCGCGGCGCAGGTCGTGGTCCACTCCGCTGCCCCGCAGCACCGGACCGGTACAGCCGTAGTCGATCGCCATCTCGGCCGACAAAAGGCCGATTCCCGTGGCCCGCCGCACAAAAATGGCATTGCTGGTCAACAGCGTATGGTACTCGTCGATCACCGGAGAAAGTTGATCCAGGAACTTCTCGCACTGCTTGAGCCAGCCGGGCGGCAGGTCGTGCGTGGCGCCGCCGATCGTCAGGTAGCTGTACGTCAGCCGGGCGCCGCAGGCCATCTCGAACAGGTCGAGGATCTTCTCCCGCTCGCGGAAGGCGTACAGGAAGGGACTGAAGGTGCCTAAATCGAGGCCATAGGCACCCATGCCCACCAGGTGGCTGGCGATGCGGCCCAGCTCGGCGATGATCACCCGCAGGTGCCTGGCCCGCTCGGGTATTTCCAGCTTCATCAGCTTCTCGACGGTCAGCGACCAGCCGAGATTCATGTTCATGCCGGCCAGGTAGTCCATGCGGTCGGTGTAGGGAATCCACTGCCGCGGCGTCAGGTTCTCGCCGATCTTTTCGGCGCAGCGATGCAGATAACCGATGTGC
>JBBDNX010000401.1:0-4035 GCA_040877345.1 Pirellulales bacterium | reverse complement strand
CGTCATGCCGCCCGCGGCCAGCGGTCTGGGCCAGGTTTACCTACTCAAAAGGAGATTCGCGATGATCCTTCACGATCGATGGTCCCCCGCGCTGTCGGGTCCGATGCGGCTGGCGATGCTCGCCGTCGGCCTGGTGGCGCTTGGCATCTCCCCCTGGCCGCGGGCCGCCGCCGAGCCTCCGGCCGATTTGGATCCGGCGGCGAGCCAACCCGCCGGTTCGGACGCGCCTGTCTCGACCGACGATAGCGACCCGTTGGCGGTGGAGACGAGCGATCCGCCAACGCCGGTCTCCGCGGACACGGTTCCGGGCGCCGCGCCGCCGGCCGATGTCACGTCCGTTTCGGAGGTTGAAGGGGAGATTACCGTCGCCAAACCGGTAGCCGAGATCGAGATCGGCAGCGGCGGGGCCCGGGTTCGCCGGACCGTACGGCTCAAGGGACCGATCAAGGTGCGAGCACTCGACGATCCGTATGCCGGGACCGAACCGGGCACGTCGGCCGACGACGATGTGCACCAGCGACTCGCGCGCCTCGAACAAATGGTGGCGCAGCTCGTCCAGGAAATGCGCCGATCGAGGGACCCGCGGCTTGCGGACGACGAGCCCGAGGGCCGGTACGGTGCCATCCGAATACGCACCAAGCCGGAAGCAACCGACGACGTCGTAGAGGAAGATTTATTCGTTGCCGACCCGGCCCGCGAGCTGAAGCAGCGGAGGCGGAATGCCCGGGCGGAACAACTCATGCTCGAACGCAACCAGCTCCGCGCGCGGCTGCAGGAAATCGATCGCGAGTTAGGCGAGTCCGCTCCCGTCAAACGTTAACCGGCCGAGTGAAACCGACCGAGCCCTGCCCTCGCGAGGATCTAAAACCAGACCTCGCGAGGGTTTTTGTTTGCGCGGTTCGTATGACCCGCATTCATGCGCGTGAAGACCAGGACCGCATGAATGCGGATCACTACAAACCTTTGCGTCCGCACGGTGGGAAGGCTAATCTGACGGGTGCACTCTACCAGCCATTGCGGCACGAGGCTTCCGTGACAGATAGTCCGATCCACGCCACGGTCGATTTCAACCGGCCCGGCAAGCAACACGGCCATCTCTGCGTCCCCTACTCATACAACCTGGGAGGCTGGGCCAGCCTGCTGGTCCCCGTATCGGTGATCGCGGGCGGCAAGGGCCCTACGGCGCTAGTCATGGCCGGCAACCACGGCGATGAGTACCCCGGCCAGGTCGCCGTCCTGAAGCTGATGCGCAGCGTGCAAGCCGAGAGCGTTCGCGGCCGCCTGATACTCATACCGGCGCTCAACCTGCCGGCGGCCAAGGCGGCGACCCGGCTCAGCCCGCTCGACGGCAAGAACCTGAACCGCTCGTTTCCCGGTCGGCCCGACGGCACGCCCACCGAGGTGATTGCCCATTATCTCTCCAGCGTGCTGTTTCCGATGGCCGACGTCGTGATCGACATCCACACCGGCGGCCGCAGCGTCGATTTTTATCCTTGTGCTCACATGCACCTGGTCGACGACCTGGGGCAGCGTCGAAAGATGGCCGCCGCCACGGAAGCCTGGAACAGCGATTTCGCTTTCCTCTATACGGACATCGCCGGCACCGGCCTGTTGCCGGTCGAGGCCGAGCGGCAAGGCAAGATCGTGGTGACCACCGAGATGGGCGGCGGCGAGTCGGTGCCCGCGCCGGTCCACCAGTTGACGCAGCGTGGCCTGGCCAACGTGCTGGTGCACCTGGGGGTACTGGAGGGCAGAGTGCGGACACGGGCCGAGATGGATCTGCCGCCGACGCGCTGGGTGCAGGCGCTGGCGCGGGACGACTACCGGTTTGCCCCGGAGTCGGGCATCTACGAAAACCTCGTCGCGCTGGGCTGCGCTGTTGCTTCCGGCGAGCCGGTAGGGCAGATTCATTTTCTGGAGCGGCCCGACCGCGAGCCCGTGCAGGTGGCGGCCCCTTCGGCCGGCGTCCTGCTGGCCGCCCGGTCGCCGGCGCTGGTGGCCCAAGGCGATTGCGTGGCGTGTATTGCTCACGACGTGGGCCCGGAGATACTGGAATCGTTTGCCCCGGGGTGAAAGGGAGTATCCGCGATGATCGTCCGTTGCCTCGCGCTGCTGGCCGCAGTTCTTTTTCATCCATGCACCATGGCGGCCCGCGGGGATAAGCCGCCGCCGGCCGAAGCGCCGGCCGAGCCCGCCATCGCCCGCAGCCTGGCCCTGCTGGCGGCCAGCGCCGAGGAATACACCCGCCAGCGCGACTGCTTCTCCTGCCATCACCAGACGCTGCCCGTCATGGCACTTGCCCTGGCAGGCGCGCACGGTCTGGAAACCGACAGTGCCGCGGCCCGGGCCCAGTCGGAGTTCACCATCCGCCATTTTGCCGATCGCAAAGAGAGCCTCGTCAAAGGCGAAGGAGTCCCCGGCGGCCCGTTCTCGGCCGGCTATGCGCTGGTCGGACTTGCAGCCGACGAATGGCCCGCCGACGAGACCACCGCCGCGCTGGTCGCTTACCTGACGAAGCGGCAACATGACGACGGCTCGTGGAAGATCGGCACGCACCGCCCGCCGCTGGAGGACAGCGACTTCGCGGCCACCGCACTGTCGCTGCGCGGGTTGGACCTGTATGCGCCGGCCGACGGGCGCGACGGTGCGGCCGAGCGGATCGCCAAGGCCAGGGCCTGGCTGCTGGGTCAGACGGCGGTGACCAACGAGGACATGACCTTCCGCCTGTTGGGTTTGAAGTGGGCCGCCGCCGCGGAGGAAGAGATCCAATCGGCCGCGGCCCAGTTGCTGGCCGCCCAGCGCGACGACGGCGGATGGGGGCAACTGAGCGAGATGGACAGCGACGCCTATGCCACGGGCCAGGCATTGACGGCACTGGTCCAGGCGGGCGGCATCGGCGCCGATCACGCCGCCTATCGCAAGGGCGTGGCGTGGCTGCTTGGGAGCCAACTGGCCGACGGCTCCTGGCTGGTGACCACCCGCAGCCGTCCGATCCAGGTGTATTTTGAGAGCGGTTTTCCGCACGAGAAGTCGCAGTTCATTTCGATCAGTGCCACCAGTTGGTCCACGATGGCCCTGATCCTCAGCGAGGGCGCCAATCCATGACACCAACCGCGGCCGACCGAAACCTGCTGTTCGGCATCCTGGCCGTGCAGATGGACTTCATCAGCCGCGACGCTTTGATCGCGGCCATGCACGCTTGGGTGCTCGATAAAAAGCGCTCCTTGGGTTCGATTCTGGGCGACCATGGGGCATTGGCCGACGATGCTCGGAACCTGCTCGACGCAATGGTCGACAAGCATCTGGAACTGCACGGCGGGGAGGCGGCACAAAGCCTGGCGGCGCTGGCTCCCAGCGGGGCCGTCTGCGAAGCGCTGGCCGATATCGGTGACCGCGACGTGCAGGCCTCGTTGCCGCTAGTCTCCCGCGGCCTGGCCGGGCAACTCGACGCGGCAACAGCGGCCACGCTGGTCGGCACGCCGACTTCGGCCGGGACACGCTTCAAGGTGCTCAGGCCGCATGCCAAGGGAGGTTTGGGCGAGGTGTTCGTGGCGCATGACGTGGAGCTGCACCGCGAAGTCGCCTTGAAAGAAATCCAGGCGCGCCATGCCGACGATCGGGAGAGCAGGGCCCGCTTCGTGCTCGAGGCGGAGATCACCGGCGGGTTGGAACATCCGGGCGTTGTGCCGGTGTATGGCCTGGGGTTCTATGAGAACGGACGCCCCTTCTATGCCATGCGTTTCATCAAGGGGGACAGCCTCAAGGACGCGATCGAACGGTTCCATTCACGCCGCGGCCGGAAGCCCGAGCTGTCCGAGGGCGGACGATCCGCAACGCCCGTGCCCAGCGACAAGAACCTTGAAGCGAAATCGAATGCAGCGGGCGCGAGGTCGGGCGGGACGATGCGCAGCAGGCGAGCAGGCCGCCGTGACAGAAATAGCTCGGCGGCGGTGGAATTCCGCAAGCTGCTGGGGCGGTTCATCGACGTGTGCGACGCGATCGAGTACGCGCACAGCCGCGGCGTGCTGCACCGGG
>JBBDNX010000400.1:0-4061 GCA_040877345.1 Pirellulales bacterium | reverse complement strand
ACTACTCCTCGCGCTTACAGTAGCCGGACTCGGAGCACTTCGACGACGCGATCTTCGTTGCGCACGGCGAAAAGTACTCGAAGCGGCGGAGCGAAGAAGGCGCGCATGCCTTCACTTAACTCGACGCCTTTATCTGGGGCATCTTCGGCCAATTGGCGATCGATCTCGTCGGCAGCGGCTGTAACGGCTCCTCGATCCTGTGCGCTCAGCCACAAATCGGCTAATTCGTGCTGAGCCGACTTCGGCCAAACAACGCTGTACCTGGTCATTCCTTTTCAAGCGATCGCAGGTACGCCAAGACCTCGCGGGTCGAATACCGAGCTTCATCCGATGCCAGACGTTCCTTGGCGACGACAATATCGTCGGCCGAGAATCCATGAGCCACATACCCCAGGTGGTTTCCATGGCGATCGCGGATTTCGATGGTCTCGCGAGCTTGTGCGATCAGCTTCGCCTGATTCTCGTCGACGATGAGATTTGCCACGGCGGACTCCCTCGGAACACGTCACCCCCAACCCTTGCTCGATGGAATTATACCACGGACGACCGGCTCGTGCGAGCGGTCCTCCCCAAAGGACCAAAACAAAACGCCCAGCGGCCGAGCTCCTCCGCGTCCGGCATTCTACGTGAAACGGAATGAATTATGAATTCCGTTCTACGCTCCCCGGCGGCTCGCTCGAAGCCAATTTCCATGGGATAAGCTCCTCAGTGTTGAACGGTCCGAAACCCTCTTCGAAACAAGTGCGCCGCTCGCCCTTGATGAGCGTAGAATGGAATGTATGATTCCATGATGAGTTGGACGCACATCATCTGGGACCCAAGCCCGGGTGGAAACGTCGAGCACGTCGAAGAACACGGCCTCGAACCAGAAGAGATTGATCACGTCTTGCTCAACTACGAATCTGCCGGAACAAGCCACAGCAGCGGCCGCCCGTGCGTCTTCGGGCATACGCCCGATGGGCGTTACATCATCGTAGTCTACGAAGTGATTGATGAGGGAACGGTTATGCCTTGGACAGCCTACGAAGTTTCGGAACCTTGAAAGGTAAGGCCATGGCGAAAAAGCTCACGCACGTCAACCGCGCAATGACAGAGGACGAGCGCCGGCGGGCCAACGACATTCGCGCGGCCGCTCAAAAAGACTTTCCGCCCAAGTCCGCGGTCGGACAAGATGTCCCGCCCTCGGGCATCCCGGCACGCGTTTGCGACGCCCGCAAGGCCCGCGGGCTAACGCGCTACGCACTGGGCCAGCTTGCCGGCGTTGGGTCCGTAGCTGTCCGCGACATAGAGCAGGGAAACGACGTCCCTCTTTCCCAACTTCAAGCGGTCGCCGCGGTGTTGGGACTAGCCGTCGAACTTGTGGATCAAACCACCTGAGCAGGCTCGAGAGCGGCTGTCGTCGTAGCGATGGCGGCCCCCGTACGGCTGGTGGAACGGTGCCGGCGTGATGCATCCTGGGCGCGAGCGGCTCACTCCCGCCCGCTGCCGGCCGCCTGCCGCCCGGCGGGCTCGATCGAAGATAGCCGGTCCTGCAGGGCCTGAACGCCCATCTCCTCTTCACGCAAGGCGGCCATGGCGCGGATCGCCGCGTCGGCCGCCTGGATCGTGGTGATGCAGGGCACACCGTGCGACACGGAGGCGGCGCGGATGCGGCCCTCGTCGGTGCGGGCGCCCTTGCCGCTGGGCGTGTTGATGATGAGCTGAATCTGACCGTCGATCAACTGGTCGAGCAGGTTGGGATGTCCCTCCTGCAGCTTCTTCACCGTCCTGACCGCTATGCCCGCTTCCTGCAACTGACGCGCGGTCCCCTCGGTGGCCATGAGCTGGTAGCCTAGCTCGATCAGCTTCGTGCCCAGTCTGATCGTGTGCTTCTTCGACGGCGCCGCCAGGCTGATGAATATGGTGCCTTCGGCCGGCAGCACCACGCCGGCACCCAACTGGCTCTTGGCAAAGGCGATCGAGAAGCGTTCGCTGGTGCCCATCACTTCGCCGGTCGAACGCATCTCCGGACCCAACACGATGTCGACGCCGGCAAACTTGACGAACGGGAACACGCTCTCCTTGACAGAGACATGGCTGGGAATCGGCGCATCGTGGTAGCCCTGCTCCGCCAGCGACACGCCGGCCATGATCTTGGCCGCGATGCGGGCCAGCGGCATGCCGATCGCCTTGGAGACAAAGGGCACCGTTCGGCTGGCTCGCGGGTTCACCTCCAGCACGTAGACGTTCTGCCGCCCCTCTTCCAGCTTGACCGCGAACTGGATGTTCATCAGGCCCTTGACCTGCATCTGCCGGGCCAGCTTCTCCGTGGCCTCGCGGATCTCGGCAACCACCGGGCCGGCCAGGCTGTAGGGAGGAATGGCACAGGCCGAGTCGCCGGAGTGCACGCCGGCTTCCTCGATGTGCTCCATCACGCCGGCCACGATGGTCCGCTCGCCGTCGCTGAGGGCGTCGACGTCGACCTCGATCGCGTCTTCCAGGAAGCGGTCGATGAGCACCGGTTTTCCCTGGGCGGCCACGAAGGCCTCGGCCACGAAGCGGTCGAGCTGCGACTGGTCGTAACAGATCTCCATGGCCCGCCCGCCGAGCACGAAGCTGGGCCGCACCAGGGCGGGAAAGCCGATTTTGGCGGCCTCGGCCCGGGCCTCGTCCAGCGTGCGGGCGATGCCGTTGGCCGGCTGGCGCAGACCGAGCCGTGCCAGCAGGCGGGCGAACTTTTCGCGGTCTTCGGCGTCTTCGATCGTATCGACGCTGGTTCCGATGATCGGCACGCCGGCCGCGGCCAGGGCTCGGGCCAGGTTGAGCGGCGTCTGGCCGCCGAACTGCACGATCACGCCATCCGGCTCGAGGCGGTCGCAGATATTCAGCACGTCCTCGGTGGTCAACGGCTCGAAGAACAACAGGTCGCTGGTGTCGTAGTCGGTGCTGACCGTTTCCGGGTTCGAGTTGACCATGATCGACTCGATGCCCAGCTCGCGCAAGGCGTAGCTCGCCTGGCAGCAGCAGTAATCGAACTCGATGCCCTGGCCGATGCGGTTGGGCCCGCCCCCCAGGATCATGATCCGCCGCACGCCCGGTTGCTTGGGCGGGGTCTCATCCTCGTCCTCGTAGGTCGAGTAATAATAGGGCGTGTAGGCCTCGAACTCGGCGGCGCAGGTGTCGACCGCCTTGAACGTGGCCACGATGCCCAGCCGCTTGCGATGCGCGCGGACTTCGCCCTCGGTGGTGTCCCAGATGGTGCTCAACTGCCGGTCGGAAAAGCCGAACTGCTTGGCCCGCCGCAACAGCTCGCGGCTGACCGCGGCCAGGCCTTCCTGGGCCCGCAGCACCTCTTCCAACTCGACGATTTCCTGCACGTTGTCCAAAAACCAGGGGTCGATCGCCGTCAGGCCGTGAATCTCCGCCGCCGTCATGCCGCTCTTGAAGGCGTATCGCAGATACCAGACGCGGTCGGCGTTGGGGGTGGCCAGCTTGGCCCGGATCTCGTCGCGCGTCGGCTGCTGGGGAGTGCCCCAAAGATCCTTGCCGTCCGATCCCAGCCCGAAGCTGCCCACCTCCAGCCCGCGCAGCGCCTTCTGCAGCGACTCCTTGAACGTGCGGCCGATGGCCATCGTCTCGCCCACGCTCTTCATCTGCGTGGTGAGCGTGTCGTCGGCCTCCGGAAATTTTTCGAAGGCGAAGCGGGGAACCTTGGTCACCACGTAGTCGATGGTGGGCTCGAAGCAGGCCTTGGTCTCGCGGGTGATGTCGTTGGCCAGCTCGTGCAGCCGGTAGCCGACGGCCAGCTTGGCGGCGATTTTGGCAATCGGGAAGCCGGTCGCCTTCGAGGCCAGCGCGCTGGAACGGCTGACGCGGGGGTTCATCTCGATGACGATCATCCGCCCGTTGCGGGGGTCGATGGCGAACTGGATGTTCGAGCCCCCGGTCTCCACGCCGATCTCGCGGATCACGGCCAGCGAGGCGTCTCGGATCCGCTGGTATTCCTTGTCCGAGAGCGTCTGGGCCGGCGCCACGGTGATCGAGTCGCCCGTGTGCACGCCCATCGGGTCGAAGTTCTCGAT
>JBBDNX010000399.1:0-4062 GCA_040877345.1 Pirellulales bacterium | reverse complement strand
AGATCGAGAAGCAAATGATCAGGTTGGGCAGCATGGGCAGCTTCGTCGAGATCGCAATGCTGATCGACGCCAGCACCGCCGTTTCCAGAAATGCCAGCACCAGGGCCGGCACAATCTGCACCATTTCCTCCTGGCACTGCTGCGCGGTCGGCTCCGGGTGCGAAAGCTCGCGGGCTTCGTAGGGCACCTTGTACGAGATCGTGCCCAGAAACACCATGCTCAACAACACGAACATGGTGAAGGCCGGCGCCAACACGCCCAGGAACTTGCCCAACACGAACTGCGGCCGCTTGACCGGCTTGGAAAGAAGCGTCAACGCGGTGCGGCCTTCGATCTCGGCCGAGATCGAGACGCTGGCCAACCAGACCGCCAGGCCGATCGAGAGCAGCATGATCAACGTCAGGCCCGAGTCCTTGACGACCTTGATGTCTTCGCCGAACGTGTTGTAAGGAATGAAGACGAACAGCACCAGCAACAGGCTGCCCAGGGCCAGCTCCACCCAGAACAATGGCTGGTTCCAGCCCTCCTTGGCCGCTGTCCGGGCGATGGCAGCCACCTTGGGAAACACCAGCTTCAGCAGCAGGTACACCAGCATCATGGCGGCCATGGCCGCCAGGCCCCCGGCCGCCACCAACCAGAGCGGCACCACCCAGCTATACCAGGCGGCCAAAAGCACCATATCACTTGCATTGCAAAGCATCGCGGCCTCAGGGGACGAACGGTATGGAAGGAGATCGAATTACTTGGATTGATTCAGGAACACGAGAACCATCATGTTGTCGGGACGGCCGCTACAGTTGGATTTCGAAATCGTCGAACTCGCCCGTCGCCGGCAACGACTGCGAATGGCTGCCGGCAATGTACCGGCCCAACTCGGCGGTGACTGCTTCCAGAAAGCGGTCCAACTCGTCGGCCTGGGCCTCGGCCACGACAAGCACTCGCCCGTCGGGCAGATTGCGGACGAATCCGGCCACCGGAAACCGCTGGGCAATTCGCCGGGTCGTATAGCGAAAGCCGACACCCTGTACGCGCCCCTGAAAAAAAACCTGGCGGCGCTGGAGGCCGGCCGCTTGTTTCGACACGGAAATTTTTCCAAGCTCCTCAGCTAACAACTCCTCGGCTAACTTCCTCATGCCGGGCGGCGCGGGCTACTCGGCTGTACGCGGCCTGGCCGGATTCGGTTCGGCCCCGCCTACTGGTGTGCCAGGGCTGACGGTCTACCAAGTCTACCAGTATATTTGTGTCCAGTATAAACGTCCGCCCCCTGTTTGCCAGCCGCCCCTGTTTTCCAGCCGGCTAGTCGACCACAACGTCGTCGAGGCGTGAAACGCCGACCACCTCGCGCAGGCTCACCCACACCCATCGGCGGTTCGAACTGATGCCGTGCCCGCGGCAGGCCAGCACGTATTTCTCACGCGTGGTCTGGGTATCTCGCAGGTCGTGGGCATCGGCGTTCTGGAGCACCAGGAAATCGCCTTGGCGCTCCATCAACCGCCCCAGGTACACGTAGGGACTTGCCAGGTCCAGAACCACCAACTCGCCGAACAGGTCCTGCCATAAGGGAACGGAAGTAGAAGCCATGCTTCAGGATAGCCAGGCTCCGCGAGGCCGGCAATCGGGTAGCTCCCGCCAAATCCGCCGGTGCGATCGATCTCGATGGGCCCCGCTTTACAGGCCGTCTTGACCTGGCCGGAGGGTTGCCCTACTGTCCGCCCCCATGCCCGAGCATCTCATTCTCAAAACGCTCCGTCCGGCGGCCGCGTCGCTGGCCTGCCTGCTGCTGGTTTGGGCCGCGGTCCACGCCCAGCCGCCGCTGCGGTTAGCGCCGGTGGAGGGCCACGTGCTGCTGGCCAACGGCGAGGTGCTTTCGGGCAAGGTCACCCGGGCCGGCGACCATTACTTTGTCGCGATCGACGAGGGGGAGATCCGTCTCAAAGCGGCCGACGTCGGCATGTTCTGCGAGAGCCTGGACCAGGCCTACGAGTGGAAGCGCCTGACCATCGAAGTCGGCAAGGCTTCGGACCATCTCCAGTTGGCCGATTGGTGCTTGAGGCAGCAGTTGCTGGGATGCGCCGTCCGGGAGCTTCGCGATGCGCTAGCCGCCGAGCCGGGCCATCCGGGGATCGCAGTGATCGAGCGGCGGCTGGAACAGGCGCGGCGGCAGCCGGCGCCCACCAATGCCAAGGGCCGCAAGGCCGATTCGGCGCCGACGAACGACGAACTGGACCGCATGGTGCGTGGCATGCCGCCCGGCGCCGTCGAGGATTTCATGCACACGATCCAGCCGCTGCTGGTCAACCATTGCTCCAGCTCCGGTTGTCACGGCCCCCGCTCCGAAACTTCGTTCAGCCTGTTCCGCATCCCGCCGGGACGCACGCCCAGCCGGCGGTTGACACAACGCAACCTCCACGCCGTGTTGCAACTGCTCGCGGACGAACCCCGGCAAAGCCCTTTGCTGCTCGTTCCCCTCCAGCCGCATGGGGGCGCCAAGGCGGCCGTCTTTACCAATCGCCAGGCGGCCCAGTATCGGCAACTCTACCGGTGGGTCCACTCCGTCACGGGCCGAGGACCGAAAGCCTCGCCGGCCAGCGTGGCGGATCCGGTTCCCCCGCTGTTACAGAGCATCTCAGTGGACGACGCTGGGTTATTCGACGACGTGCCCGGCGAGGACGGCGACGGCGAGCCCCACATGCGGCGAAGGATGCCGTTGAGCCACGGTATCGGCGCCCCGCCGGCCGTGAGCGGCGAAAACGCCGATGAGGTCGAGAATGGCGATCTGGTTCCGGCCGACCCCTTCGATGCCGAGATTTTCAATCGGCGCTACCGAGCACGATGAAGCCGCCTTCAGGTGGCCGTCAGCCAGTCGTATTTCCAGAAGGGGTTGCCGCATTCGGCGCAGCGATCGCCGTTTTCCAGCAGGTGTCCGTGGCACTGCTGGCAGTCGCTGATGGCCGGCAGCAAGAGATTCTGGCGTTTGCGCGACTCGGCGGCCCGGGCCTGGTCTGAGAAGGCGACGGCGGTGGCGATCGAGACGGCCAGGGGCAGCAACCGGTAGACGATCAGCGGGGCCCGGCGGGCTTCGGGCATGGTGCGCTCGAGCACCTCGGAGAACCCTCGCCGGCGGTCGTCGGGCACTTTCGGCAGGTAGGAAGCCAACCGCTGTTGCGCGCCGGGCAAGTCGAGGTCGTCGCCCAGCCGCATCCGCCCCAACCAACGCAAATACCAATCGTCCTGGGCGGCCAGGTAGGCGTTCTGGCGGACTTCAACCGCCGATTCGACGATGCTGTACAGCTCGATCTCCCGCCGCGTACGCTCCTCGGTCTGAATCGCCGAAACGGGCATCAGCATCGAATCGCGGCCGATGATCCGCTCGACGTCGAATTGCACGCGCGTCAGAAACGAATCGCAGACCACGTCCAGCCCATCGGCCAGGCTCGCGGCAACCGCTGCCCCATCGCCGCGGGAAAGGTGCAGGTTGAAGGCCTCGGCAGCTTCCGTTCGCCGTCGGCGCCGGTCTTCCAGGCCCATGGAACGAACCCTTCAGAGTTTTGCGCCCTCCCGCCGGGCGCTCGATGGCCGGACCAGACGTTGGCGCCGGCCAGAACAGTAAACCGCGTCGACGGCAGATTCTATCACCGGCCCGGTCTTCAATCCACCAATGGCCCCCAGCCGAACTGCCGACCCGCCTGCCCGACCGTGAACCGGCGGCCGAACTGCGCCGCGCTTTAGCCACGGCGCCAGCGGCAAAAAGCCGCGGTCGGAGGCCCGCAAACCCAAGGCCGCCCGGCTGCGAGCCGATCCCTTCTTCGCCGGGCTGCGTTCGTCCACCGGCATCCGGCAAAGCCAGGCGTCGTTGGGGGCGCCTGTCGGCGAGACGCGTTTCTTATTCTGCCGCCTTTTATTCCTTATCTTTTATTCCTTACCGGCAACTTGGCCCGCGCGCGGCAATAGGCGCCCGTATTGCCCGACGGCGGCTTTTGGCCCAGCGACAACAGGGAGTTAAAGGTGTCAGGAACCTTTTTTGGGTCGTCCGCGCGGGCGGAGGGTGGTTTCCAGACCCAA
>JBBDNX010000398.1:0-4075 GCA_040877345.1 Pirellulales bacterium | reverse complement strand
GCAACTACCACGGCCCCGACCGCGTAGGCGAACGTCTTGGCCGTGGTCACGCCGACGCGCAGGCCGGTAAACGAGCCTGGTCCAAGGGTCACGGCAACCAACTGCACGTCGCGGGGCGTCCAGGCGACCGCCTCGAGCAACTGCCGCATGGCCGGCGCCAGCGACTGGGCACTGCGCTGCGACGGCTCCAGAGGCTCTTCGGCCAGGAGGACATCGCCCCGCAAGACGGCCACGCTGCCCGATTTGCCACTGGTTTCGAGGGCTAGGATCCGCACGATTTACCTCGCCTTTAGCGGCACCACGGGGTGATCGCCCCCGCGAAGGGTCCGTTAAAACCGACTTGACCACTCCAAAACGCTAACCTAGACTGCCGATTGAGTTTGGGGCAATCTTTCCCGTTGTGCGTGCCGGGGGGGCGTCACGCCACCGGGCAGCCGAAGGTCTACGGGCGTGAAGCGAGCTTTGATCAGCGACATCCACAGCAACCTCGAAGGACTCGAGGCCGTGCTGGCGGATATTCGCGAGCAGGGGATTACGGAGATCTACTGCCTGGGAGACATTATCGGCTACGGCCCGAATCCTCGCGAGTGCATCGACCTGGTGATGAAGATGGACTTCTGCCTGCTGGGCAACCACGACCAGGGCGCGCTGTTCGATCCCGAAGGATTCAATTCCGGTGCCGAGCGAGCGATCTTCTGGACTCGCGAACAACTGGAGAGTCCTCGCGGCAACCCGGCCGACAACGCCAAGCGCTGGGACTTTCTGGGCGAGCTGCCTCGCAACAAGCGTGAGAACAGCTTCTTGTTTGTCCATGGTTCGGCCCGCAATCCGCTCAACGAGTACGTGTTTCCCGAGGATATCTACAACCAGCGGAAGATGGAAAAGATCTTTTCGCTGATCGAGCAGCATTGTTTCCAGGGACACACGCACGTGCCGGGCGTGTTTACCCAGAACCTTAACTTTTTCAGCCCGGAGGAAATCAGCTACCAGTATCGTTTGACCCAGGAGAAGACGATGATCAACGTCGGTTCCGTGGGGCAACCCCGCGACGGCGATCCGCGTGCCTGTTACGTCGTGCTGGAAGACGACCTGGTCAAGTTCCGCCGGGTGGAATACCCATTTGAAAAGACCATCCAGAAAATCCACGAGACCCCGGAATTGGACAACTTTCTCGGCGATCGGCTCCGCGACGGACGCTGAGTGGACCGACGCTGAGTTGATCGCCGCCGCGGCACGGGCGAAGTTGGACAAGAACTGCTTAACCACGCCGAATACCATAACAAGCTACCTGTCTGGCGCGGGCGTGACCGGCGGTTGATAAGCGGGCGATTTTGCAAGCGGGCGGGCTGGCTCGTCGTCCTGGTGTGTATCCCGCCCGCGTAACTGAACTAATTGCACTCCGTTTCCCGCCGGCTGCCTGGCGGGACGACGGATTCGAGTTTCCCCGCCCGACAGGCGGGCTTGACCATTGCGGCCGCCGAGCCAAGGATTCGATGGGAATGGAAAAACGCTGGGTTGTATTCTTCGTGCTGGCCGCCGGCGTGTTGGCGCTCAACATTTTTGTCATGCGCTGGCTTGCCCCCCCGCCCGGACAACAGCGCGCGGCCCAGCAACGGCAAGCAGCGGAAAAAGCGGGCGAAAAAGCCAAGCACCCGGCTGACCAGGTCGCTCCTGAAAAGAAAGCCGATCCCGAAAAGAAGGTCCCGGCGGAAAAGCCGCCCGAAGGGGATCTCCGGGCGGCTGACGCGGCCGCGGCCAAACCGAGGGTTGCCGCCGCGCCTGCGCCGAAGCAGCCCCGCCAGTGGCGTACCTTGGGCTCGCTCGACGAGACCAGCCCATATCGCTTTCTCGTCACCTTCACCAACCGGGGCGCCGCCGTCGAGCGGATCGAGCTGGCCACCACGCGTTTCAGCGACCTGGACGACCGCAGCGCCTATTTGGGGCACCTGGCGGCCATCGACGCGGCCGGCGGCACAGGCGTCAAGGTGCGCGTGGTCGGCGCGGGAACCCCGGCCGACAAGGCGGGCCTGCGCGCCGGCGACGTGATTGCCGGCGTCAACGGCGGGGAAATTGCCGGCGCGGCGGCACTGAACACCAGGCTGGCAAGGTCGAAGCCGGGCGACTCGCTGCGGCTGACGGTGCTGCGCGGCGGCAAGCGCCAGGAGTTGGTGGCGGTGCTGGCCCGCCAGCCACTGGCGGTGATCGAGCCTGAAGGATCCGATCCACCCTCGTTCCTGACCACACTGGAGAGCATTGACGACCGCAAGGTCGCCAAGGACGCCAGCGAACTGCCGCGCGTCAACATGCGGACCGGCAACTGGAAGATACTGCCCCCCGATCCGGCCCACCCCGACCAGGTCGTCTTCGAGTGGTTGCTCAGCGACGAAGGCTTGCGGATCGTCAAGACCTACCGTCTCCCCAGGCTGCAGCCGGGCGAAGAGCAGAACGCCCTTGCGCCGGCCTACCATCTCGACCTGTCGATCAAGGTCGAGAACGTCGGCGATAAGGACCGCGCGGTCGCCTACCGGCTCGACGGGCCCAACGGCCTGCCCACGCAAGGCTGGTGGTACGCCTACTCCTCTAAAATCAGCCACGGCTGGGATTCGGCCGGCTTGCGCGATTTTGTCATCGCCACCAGGCCGCAGGGCTATTTCGATTACAGCCTGGTCAGCGCCACCAAGATCGCCGACGGTAAGGGTCCGTTTATCTGGGACAGCGATCCGCTGATCTATGCCGGCGTCGACGCGCAGTACTTCGCGGTGATGTTGATTCCCCAGCAGGACGATCCGGCCGAAGTCCGCTTCGCCCGAGTGATGCCGATCCGCGCCGGCCCCGTCCCCAAGGATCCCCACAAGAAAAAACTGGTCAACGTTTCCACGCGCATGATCAGCCGGGCCGAAACACTCAAGCCCGGCGCCGAGCTGGTGCACGAGTTTCGAGTCTTCGCCGGCCCGAAGCGGCCCCGTCTTCTGGCCCAGTATGCAAAGCCGTATGGCTTGAGCGAGCTGGTCTACTATGGTTGGTTCGGCTTTGTCTCGCGGCCGATGCTCGTCATACTGCACTTCTTCTACTCCATCGTCGGCAATTATGGCATCGCCATCATCATGCTGACGGTGCTGGTCCGCTCCTGCATGTTCCCGCTGAGCCGCAAGCAGGCGCTGGGCGCGCAGAAAATGCAGGAATTGCAGCCCGAGATGAAGCGCCTGGCGGAGAAACACAAGGGCAACGTCGAGCAGCGGACCAAGGCGCAGCAGGAGTTGTTCCGCAAGCACAACTACAACCCGCTGGCCGGCTGCTGGCCCGCCTTGATTCAATTGCCGATCTTCCTGGGCCTTTACCGCTCGCTGTCGGTCGACGTCGAGCTCTACCAGGCCCCGCTCATCAGCCACGCCATCCGCTGGTGCTCGAACCTGGCCGCCCCCGACATGTTCTGGTATTGGGAGGCTTTTTTGCCCGGCTTTCTGGCCGGCGAGACCGGCTGGCTGGGGCCGTACCTCAATATCCTGCCCCTGGTCACCGTCGCCTTGTTCCTCTGGCAGCAGAAGATGTTCATGCCTCCGCCCGCCGACGAACAGGCCGCCCTGCAAATGAAGATCATGCAGTACATGATGATCTTCATGGGAGTGTTGTTCTTTAAAGTCGCCAGCGGGCTGTGCATCTACTTCATCGCCTCCAGCATCTGGGGCATCGCCGAACTCAAGCTGCTGCCCAAAGCCAAGCTGCCTCCTCAAACGCCCACGGCCCAGACGCGGCCCGCCGCCCGGCCGGCAGCGGCGGGCACCGAAACCAACGGTGCGGCCGGCAGCAAGAAGAAAAAGAAACAGCAGCGAGGCCGCCGCTAACAAAGCGACCGGGAACGACAGTCCGCGAGATTCAAGAGGGGCTGGGTGCCTGGGGCAAAGCGGTAGCATGCCCCGTCCGTCGGGACCCGCTGACGTAGGTGTTTCCCGCCCTACCTGACGAACCGAGCGGGGCGACCGCCTGCCATGTACCATCCCGACGACACCATCGCCGCCATTGCATCGGCTCCGGGTGGGGCCGCACGCGGCATCGTCCGCCTCAGCGGCCCAGGCGT
>JBBDNX010000397.1:0-4078 GCA_040877345.1 Pirellulales bacterium | reverse complement strand
GCAAGTCGGCCTGCCGCGATTCCTCGAGCGTGGCCTTGAAGCTGGCGATCAAATGGTGCGGCAGGTCGCGGATGAAGCCGACCGTGTCGCTCAACAGCACCGGGCCCCAGCCGGGCAACTGCCAGCGGCGAGTCCGCGTGTCGAGCGTGGCGAACAGCTTGTCCTGGGCCAGCACGTCGGCCCCGGTGAGCGTGTTCAAGAGCGTGCTCTTGCCGGCGTTGGTGTAGCCGACCAGCGAAACGGTCATGCGGTCGCCGCGGGCGGCCACCTGGCGCTCCTTGCGCCGCTCGATTGCGGACAGCTCGGTCTGCAGGTCGTGGATGCGTTTTTCGACCAGGCGGCGGTCGACTTCCAACTGCTTTTCGCCCGGCCCGCGCATGCCGATGCCCATCTTCAGGCGCGAGAGGTGGGTCCACATCCGTTTGAGACGCGGCAATGAGTACTGGAGCTGCGCCAGTTCCACCGCCAGGCGGGCTTCGTGCGTCTGCGCGCGGCTGGCAAAGATGTCGAGGATCAGCTCGCTGCGGTCGAGCACCTTGAGGTTGGTGGCCCGCTCGAGATTGCGGGTCTGGGCCGGCGTGAGGTCGTTGTCGAAGATGATCACGTCCGCGTCGCGGGCTTCGCCCAGCACGCGCAGCTCATCGACCTTGCCTTTGCCCAGGTACGTGGTCTTGTCCGGCACCAGCCGCCGTTGAGTCAGGTGGCCTACCACCTTGGCGCCGGCCGTGGTGGCCAGCCCTTCCAATTCGTCCAGCGGGTCGCCCGGATACCGGTCGTCCGGAAGCACGACGCCGACGAGCACTGCAGCCTCGCTCACGACACTGTCGGCGCGGTTCGTTTCAGTCACGGGGGTCGGGATCCTCCTCTTGCTTTTGAGAGTGAAAACAGCAGGTTGTCGGTGGGGCGGCCCTGCCGACCGCCATCGCAAGTATATGCCGGGCCGGCAAGCAAGTCAGCCGGAATGCCCGCCGCGGCCTCCCAGGGCACCCGGGGCCCCACCCGCAGCCAGGACATTCGATAATACCACGACACCCGAACCGGAGTTTTGTTCGCATCCGGCAGCACTGGAAACCGCATGCTGGGGAAGGCATCAACCTCAGGCGTCTCCCTCGTAAAGGTGCCGGTAGCTTTCGTAGCGGCGGGCATCAAGCCAGCCGTCGGCCACGGCGTCCTTGACCGCACAGCCTGCTTCGTGGGTATGCGTGCAGTCCGGAAAATCGCAGCGGCTGACCAGGGGCCGCAAGTCGCGAAAGCAGCCGGCGATTTCCTGCGGAATCACGTCCCAGAGCTGGAACTGGCGGATCCCCGGCGTGTCGACCACGTAGCCCCCACCCTCCAGGGGCAAGAGCCGGGCCGTCGTGGTCGTGTGGCGACCCTTTTGCGAGTCGGCGCTGACCTCGGCCACCGCCAACCCCAGGCCGGGTTGAATGGCGTTGAGCAGCGACGACTTGCCCACGCCGCTTTGACCGGTGATCACGCTTTGCCTTGCGGCCATTGCACGGCGCAGCCGCGACACCCCCTGTCCCGTGCGGGCGCTGACCAGCAGGACCTGGTAACCCATCTGGCTATAGACGCCGACCAGGGGCGCCAGCGAGGCGGCATCGACCAGGTCGACCTTGTTGATGACGATGCAGGCCTGCAGCCCTCCCTGCTCGGCGCTGACCAAAAAGCGATCGATCAGGTTGGGTTTCAAATACGGTTCGGCGGCGCTGGCCACGATGATCAACTGGTCGACGTTGGCCACCAGCACGTGCTGCCGGCCGCGGGTGGCCCGGCTCAGGATGCCGTGGCGGGGCTCGATCCGCTCGATAATGCCCTCCTGCCCCTGGGCCGGGCGAAACAGCACCCGGTCGCCCGCCGCCACCACGTGCCGCTGGTCGGTGGCGAGCGTCTTGAGCAGCCGGCGGGTGGCACATTGGTAGATGGCGCCGTCTTCGGCTTCGACGCTGCTCACCAGGCCGTGGATGCTGAGCACGCGGCCCTTCAGGCAGGCGCTCTCGTCGACCTCCAGCAGCACTCCGCCGCCCGCCTGCTGGCCGGCGGCCACGCCCCTCACGGTCCGCTTGCGGGTCAGATCGCCCTTGCCGCTGATCCGCTCGTCCTTGGGGGTGTCGTCGGGCTCGGCCTGCTGGAACTTCTTGGTCCAGTCGTCCCTTCGCGTGCGGGCACCGCGGTTCTTGCGGAATTCGGTCCGGTGTTTTTTTGGGGGCTTCGCCAAGCGCTCTTCTTTGGGCTTCGCCGGACGGGCCGCTAGACCGGTTTATTCGGGTTCTTGATCTGGCCCGCTTCGTCGTTCATCACATCGTAACGCTTCTTGGTGCCCAGGCCGCGGTCCATACCGTCTTTGGCCAGGCCGGCGCGTTCCAAAAGCGACTTGCTGAAGACCTCGGCGATACCGCCGTCGCCTGGGGGTGGACCGACAGCGCCCAGGTCGGCCGGAGAGTACTTGATCTGATAGCGGTGCTTGGCGATCGCCAGGCTGTCGCCCGGATCGAGCCGCTTCTCGGTCACGCGCATGTTATTGACCTTGACGCCGTTGCGGCTGCCCACGTCGCGCACGTACCAGTAGCCGCTCATCAGCGTCAACTGGCAGTGATGGGCCGAGACATTCGGGAATCGCAGGACGATGTCGCAGCTTTCGCGGCGTCCCACGAGCAAACTTGTTTTCAGGAGGGGAATCGTGTCGCCCCCACCCACCGGGATGAGCTCGCCGTACATTGTGCTCGATCTCTTGTTCCAGGCGCCGCGGGGTCCTAAGATCCGCGGTAAGGATTCTCGATAAATATATAACAGTCAGCTTCTGAGTTTAGATTCGCTCGCCCCCGGCGTCAAACAAACAAACATCATCACTGGCCTCGGACCAATGCAAAAATCGCAGATTCCTTCTTGGCGCGCGGCCGGGCTCAGGTTTTTTGCCTACGGCTTCTACCTTCGCGGCCGCTTCGGGTGTCGTGTGCAAAAAGTGAGCCTTGACGCCGGTTTCACTTGCCCGAACGTGGACGGCACCGTCGCGGTCGGGGGGTGTGTGTTCTGCGACAACCGGAGCTTCAGCCCCAGCCGGCGCCTGCCCCGCACGACCATCGCGGGCCAACTCGACGAGGGCATCCGCCGGCTGAGGCGCCGATACCGCGTCGACCGCTTCCTGGCCTATTTCCAGCCGGCCACCAACACGTATGCCCCCCTTGAGCGGTTGCGGGGCTTGTACCAGCCGGCGCTGGCCGATCCGAGGGTGGTCGGGCTGGCCGTCGGCACGCGCCCCGATTGCGTGCCCGACGGCGTGCTCGACCTGCTTGCCGAGCTGGCCGAACAAACCTACCTGTCCGTCGAGTACGGCATGCAGAGCATGCACGACCGATCGCTGGAATGGATGAATCGCGGGCACACGCACGAGGCCTTCGTCGATGCCGTCGAGCGCAGCCGGGGCCGTGGCTTCGAGATCTGCGCCCACGTGATCCTGGGTGTGCCGGGCGAATCGCACGGCGACATGCTGGCCACCGCCAACGAGCTGGCCCGCCTGGGGGTTCAGTCGGTCAAGCTGCACAACCTGTATGCCGTCCGCGACACGCCGCTGGCCGAGTGGGTCCGCTCCGGCCAGGTCCGGTTGATGTCACGCGAAGACTACGTCCGGACCGTGGTCGATTTCCTCGAGCTTTTGCCGCCCCAGTGCCTGGTCGAGCGGATCGGCGGCGATGCGCCGCCCGACTACCTCGTCGGCCCAGGCTGGTGCCTCGACAAGCACGGTCTTCGATCGGCCCTGGACGCCGAGTTTTGCCGCCGCGACACGTGGCAGGGACGAACCTACCAGGCACCCGCTGCGTCTAAACTGGTAGAGGCCTGCTAAAACCGTGCGCCGATCGCTCGGCGACGATAGAATGGACAAAGCAAGCTCGTAGCGGGCCGGGTGGCTGCCGGCGGAGCAAAGCGTGGCGCGCCGGCCTCGTGCCGGCGCGGAAGCGCACTCCGCGGGAGGAAAGTCCGGGCTCCACAGGACAGGGCGGTGGGTAACGCCCACCGGCCGCAAGGCCAGGGAAAGTGCAACAGAAAGCAAACCGCCTCGCGGCAACCGGCCCTCTGGGCT
>JBBDNX010000396.1:0-4082 GCA_040877345.1 Pirellulales bacterium | reverse complement strand
CGGGCGGAAAGCTGGCGCTGGTGCAGCTTGTGGCGTCGCGTCAAGGGGGGCCGGGGGGCGCGGCGCTGGTTGTCGGACTGGCCGCTGGCAGTGCCGCGTGACTGGACGGAGCTTGTGACTCTCCCAAGGGCACCTCGCACCGTGACGTTCCGAGAAGCGGCGTCGTACCCCAACGTGGTCCGATTGCCCAAGGCATCAATGGCCGCGCGCGTGCCATCCGCGCGCCGTTGAGGAGCGCGGCCCGGACAAACAGCATTGCTGGCTGTACAAGCTCCTTCACGGTTCAGCGACGATCGCCGCGCGCCAGGGAGATAAACGAATAGGCAGTGGTGAACCGGAACACGTTGCTTCCGTCTGCGACCGCAAAGCCCTCTATGTACGCAGCGTGGAAGTCGACTCCGAACACAATGAGCAATTCCTTCTCGCGAACCAAACCGACCCAATGATAAAAGCCCACTCCAGATTGGATTGGAGTAAAGCCGCTGCCCCATACTTCAGTTTTCCAAAGGATCTCTCCTGACTGCGGATCGATGCGGAATAGCGGGAAAGACGACGCCAACATCGAATCCGAGACTGCAACGTAGCCCTCTTGTTGACCCAGTTGAACACTCATATCGTTGGGCAGTTGCTTACGAACGTCGAGCGGGAGTGGAACCAGAACGTCGCCGCTCTGCAAAAACAGCGAGTTGCCGCGGCGCGTCACTGAGATTCCAGGTGCCGCACGTCCATAACCCGTATCCGGCCGCTTGAACTTCGCCAAGCCACGATCTTGAGCCCGCGCTCCAGCGACGACATTTCCCCAGATTTCCGGCACCGGAACACCCAATCGTCCCTCGACATAGCCCAGGAACCGCGCCGTGCCTAAGTCGACCGGAGTCCCTCGTGGCAACCTCCGAATTGCGAGCCGCACTTCCTCCCATGCGGCCGACAGCGCGATCGATAGGTTTTTATGAAATCTCAGTTGTTCGAGCTCAGCCGCCGTACCCCCGGCAAGCAAGGTGTCGAACTCGCGGAATAGCGTCTCGAACTCCAGAGGCGGTTTGGATGCGCTGATCGCTTCAATGATCCGATCAACTTGTTTCTCGACATCCAATGCATCCCTTGTCGCCTCCTCTACGTCTCGATCATCATCTTCCTGGCGCGGTGGCATTACGGCCCCGGTCGCGGCGCGCTCGCTCTTGTCGGGGCGACAAGTAACGTTGCTCAGGAAGCATGGCATGACCGTAGATACCAGCGCTATGAAGCCAACCGCCGGCAGAACGGGAAGTCGAGCCTTCGCTATCCGCGCCCGTCGCCCGCAAGAACCGTTAAGGCGACATGTTTGCCCATTCTTAAACCTCTGCATAACAAGTTACTCCTCAGCATTCGCACCAAGACGGTCGCCGGACTCGCCCTCAGGATGGGAAACTCGGCGAAATGACATGCGCTCTACCAATACCATGTTCGAGAGATCATTTGCCCGCGTTGCCGATGATTCCGCCGATGACCTGGGCGGCCTCCCATAAGTCGGCCACCACGTAGTCGGGAGCGAGGGCCGGGTCGAGGGCGGCCTTTTCCCCATAGCCGGTCCGCACCAGCAGCGTCGTCGCGCCTACGGCGCGGCCCAGGTCGATGTCGCAAGCCTTGTCGCCGATGACAAAGGCCTCTTCCGGTCGAAAGCCAAGCTGGGCCGCGGCCGCTTCAACCAGGCCGGGCCGCGGCTTGCGGCAGCGGCAGTCGGCCTCCGGCGCGTGCGGGCAGCAAAAAATGCCGTCCAGCTCGATACCGTGGGCTGCGAGCAGTAGCCGCAATCGCTGGTGTACGCGGTCCAGGCACTCCTGGTCGAACAGCCCTCGCCCCACGGCCGACTGGTTGGTCAGTACGGCCAGCCCCAGGCCCATCCGCGACAAGCTGGCCAGGCCCCGCGCGGCGCCGGGCAGCAGCTCGAGCTGGTCCGGATCCGACAAGTAGTGCCGTTCCACGTTCAGCGTGCCGTCGCGATCCAGGAGCACGAACCGTCTCATCGTGGGTTGCCCCAGCCTTGGGAAAGCATCAACTCGACAATCCGCCGTGCGGCCTGGCCGTCGCCATACGGATTAACGTCGATGCGCCGCTGGGCATAGGCCGCATGGTCGGTCAGCAGCAAAGTGGTCCGGCTGACGATGCGCTCGACGTCGGTGCCCACAAGCTCGGCGGCGCCGGCCTCGACCGCCTCGGGCCGCTCGGTGGTCTCGCGCGTGACGAGCACTGGCTTGCCAAGCGAGGGAGCTTCCTCCTGCACGCCGCCCGAGTCGGTGAGGATGAGATGCGAGCGGTCCATCAGCCACACGAAGGCCGGATAGCCGACCGGTTCGACCAGCCGCACGTTGGCCAGTCCGGCCAGGAGCGGATGGACGGCCGATTGCACCCGTGGATTCAAGTGGACGGGATAGAGGAACACGACGTCGGGGAAGCAGGTGGCGAGCGTGGCGATGGCCTGGCACACCCGCTTCAGACCGCCGCTGCCAAGATTTTCGCGGCGGTGGCCCGTGACGAGCACCAATCGCCGATCGCCGAGCATTGCGAACTGCCGCCGCCAGTGGGCCGCGTTGGCCCGCTCTCGCTGGCGCGTGCTCAGCAGGGCATCGATCACCGTGTTGCCCGTCACGTGGATGCTGGAGGGGAGAATGCCTTCGGCCTCCAAGTTCGCGGCCGCCCGCCTGGTGGGCGCGCAGTGCAGCGTGGCGGCCAGGCTGGCCACGCGGCGATTCATTTCTTCGGGCCAGGGCGACAGCAAGTTGCCGGTCCGCAGGCCCGCCTCGACGTGCACCAGCGGGATGCGGCGCAAGAATGCCGCCAGCGCGGCCGCCATCACCGTGGATGTATCGCCTTGGGCCACGACACAATGCGGCCGGATGCGGGCCAGTTGGCCGTCGAGCTCGGCCAGGCAGCGGGCGGTCACCTCGGCCGGCGACTGATCGGGACGCATCAGGGCCAGGTCCACGTCGGCCCGGATGCCGAAGTAGTCGGTGACCTGCGCCAGCAGCTCGCGATGCTGGCCCGTAAGGCAGACGACCGTCTCGATCTCATTGGATCGCCGCCGGCACTCCTCGATGATCGGCGCCATCTTGATGGCTTCCGGTCGAGTGCCAAAGGTCATGAAGGCACGGAGGCTCGGCAAGGGCGATACCTCAGCGGAGAGCCCGCTCGATGTTGGCCCGGGTCACCGGCTCGATCACGCCCCGTTCGCAGATGATCGCCTTGATCAGCCGGGCGGGAGTCACGTCGAAGGCCGGATTGTAGACGTCGACGCCGTCGGGGGCCGTCTGGCGTCCGAATCCATGCGTGATCTCGTCCGGTGAGCGTTGCTCGATGGGAATCGCATCGCCGCCGGCCAGCGACAGGTCGAACGTGCTCTTCGGCGCGGCCACATAAAAGGGGATGCCATGCGCGGCGGCCAGCAGGGCCACACCGTAGGTGCCGATCTTGTTGGCCGTGTCGCCGTTGGCAGCGATGCGGTCGGCCCCCACGACGACGGCCTGCACGCGCCCCTCGCGCATCACCTGGGCGGCCATCGAGTCGCAAATCAGCGTGACGTCGATGCCGCGCTGCTGCAGTTCCCAAGCTGTCAGCCGGGCTCCTTGCAAGAGCGGCCGCGTCTCGTCGGCGTAGACGTGCAGCCGCTTGCCGGCTTCGTGTGCGGCGAAGAAGACGGCCAGCGCCGTGCCGTAGTCGGCCGTGGCCAGGCCGCCGGCATTGCAATGCGTGAGCACGCCTTGGCCGTCGATCAGCAACTCCGCCCCGTGACGGCCGATGGCCCGGCACATGGCGCGGTCTTCGGCCTCGATGGCACG
The DNA here is from genome assembly GCA_040877345.1 of Pirellulales bacterium. Classification (GTDB taxonomy): domain Bacteria; phylum Planctomycetota; class Planctomycetia; order Pirellulales; family JAICIG01; genus JBBDNX01. The sequence goes on along the minus strand of JBBDNX010000396.1, from coordinate 270 downwards.
GGCTTCGGCCAGCAACTTCTCGGCGATTTGCGGCGGCGACTTACCGGGCAGCGCCTCGGCCGTGCGGCGCATGCGGTCGAGCGCCCAAAACAAATTCACCGCCGTCGGCCGGCTGGTGGCCAGGTATTCGCACACCTCGTGCAAACGGGCCAAGTAATCTGCGAGCCCTTTGCCGGCGGCGGTCTGAATGCCGACGCACACGCCGTACGCGGCTGCGACACCGATGGCCGGCGCCCCGCGCACGCGCAACGACTTGATGGCTTCCCATAC
>JBBDNX010000395.1:0-4096 GCA_040877345.1 Pirellulales bacterium | reverse complement strand
CCCCTTTTCGCTACCCGACTCGCCGAATATTGGACTTATCCCCTTTTCGCTCCTGAAACGTCGACTCGCCGAATATTCGACTTATCCCCTTTTCGCTACCTTATCCCCTTTTCGCTACGAACCGTCCACGTCGATCAGGCGCGGTTCGTAGGACTGGTCGATGGGGGTGAGCGCGACCAGAACGGCGGCGGCGGCGGAGCCCAGCGCGGCGCGGCGGGCGGCCTGCCGCTCGTCGCCCGATAGATCGTAGCCCTGCACCACCAGCCACAACCTCCCGCGGTCGATCGCCTGGCCACCGTGGCCGGGAAGAACCTGGTCCAGATAATCGAGCGCCTGGGGCACCCAACCGGCCGGCCCGCCATACTGCGGGCCGTCGCGCTTCAGCTCCTTGTGCGTGGCCAGAATGCCAATCGGACCCTGGTGAGCGGCCGCCAGCGCACTGAACTGCTGGGTGAAGGCCTTGGGACAAGTGCCCCGCGAACAGGGGACGCTGCCGCAGTGGCCGGTGGTTTTTGCGCCCGGCGCCAGGCTGGCGGGCAAATCGCGGTCTTCGCACTCCGTTGTCCAAATCGGCACAACCTCGCGGCCGGGGACCAGCTTTTGCACCTCTGCGATAAAGCGGGCCGCCACGTCGTCTCCTTCCAGCCTGGTGCCGGTCGACGGCACGCCGTAGTCGATCGCCCAGCGGCACTGCAAGTTGCCGCAGCCGCAGGAGGCCGGACCACCCTGCAAGTCGTTGAGCAGCAGCCCGCGGTAATCGCCCGCGGCCCGCTCGACAAGTCGGGCCACACGCGCGCGATGCGCGTCAAACGCCTCGCGATAACCGATCGGCACCCAGGGAAAAACCTTGGCCACCTGGCCCTTCGCCGGCAGCGGCACATCGGGATAGCGCTCGTGCCAGTCTTCGTGCAGGCCCAGCGAAGCCATCCACTCCGGATGGGCCTCGGCCAGCGGCTGGTTGCGGGCCACCTCGATCCAGTAATAAAGGTCCAAGCCTGCTTGCTTGGCCGTGGCGGCCGCACTGCGGTAGTCGGCAAGCGAATAGCGCTCGTCGAGCGCCACCACCACGGCACGATAGCCTTCGTCGCGCCAGCCGCGCGCGGCCCGCGGCGTGAGGGCCGCGGCGTCGACGATCACTGCTTCGAAGGGGCCGGCAGCCGGGGGTTGGCTGAGCGGCGACTTGGAAGCCCGCCGCGGCGGGCTCCTCTGGCGGCCCGGTTTCTTGCCGGCCGCCTCGCCTGCCGGGCTGTCGGCCTTCGCGGCCGCGTGCAGCGCGGTATCAGGGTACTCGGCCGACCAGGCGAACCAGCGGCATTGCACGCCCGGCAGCCAGCGGAGGGTTTTGCCCTCCAGCGGCCCGTCGGCGGCCCGGCCCTCGATGCCCCAGCGCGAGCCGGTTTCGCGATCGACAAAGGGGGCCCGCGCCGAACTCGGGTCGTAGCTCAAGTTGACCGTGGCCGGCTGGTCCGAATTCTCCAGCGCGGTCGAGTAGACGGCGGCCGTACGGGTCGGTTTGTACCAGAGCACGACCACCGGCTGGTCGCCCAGCTTGTCGCGGATGAGTCCGCCGGCCCGCTGGAGCGCCTCGATCGGCCAGGCCTTGGCCTGCCCGCCCAGCTCCACGCCGATCACTTCCGTTTCGGGTTTGAGCCGTGGATCGCTCGGGCCGCGCGTGGCCAGCGAATCGGGGTGCGGTCCGTCGGGGACCTCGATCGGCTGGTACTTCTCGAACATGCGATAAGCGACCGAGCCGGGGTAGGCCTTGTTCCAGAATCCCCAGTCGGTCGCGATCGTGGCCACCGGCTTGAGCTGGTCTCCCCTGCGCGGCCCGGCGAAGGCGCGGCCGGAGAGCGTCGAGTAGAGCGTGCCGTCCTTGTGCCGCATGACCATGACGCCGTTGCGCCAGCCATGGAAGCTGAAGTCGAGCGAAGGCTCGAAGCCGCGGACGAAGCCGGCATCGGCGTCGTACACGAACACGCCGTAGGTGTCGCTGATCACGCGGTAGGGGACGAGAAAAAACCGCAGCGGAATCGCGCCCCCTTCGTACTGGCCGCGGGTCCAGGCCAGCACGCGGTCGCTGTCTTTCAAGTCGCCGGCTCGCGCTTTGGCTTCATCGACACAATGCGAACAGTCGGGATTCACCAGCGTCTGGAACGCCTCGGGCTTGAACAGCTCACGGATCGTGGATGGCTCGGTAGTCTCCGCGGCCTGTTGAGCTGAGGCGCGGCCCGCAATCAGGATCAAGAGCATCACCGTCAATGAAGATCGGAGTCGCATTGCAGACCACCTCACCGTTTGTTGGAAAAAAACAACTTCCTCACAAGCGACTGGGGCACGCTACGGCCTTTCCCCAGCCACCCAGTCGCTTATCGCTTTTCCCAGGCGTCCGGCGCATTGCCGATCACCGTGCTCGTTTGTTATGGGCCGCGTCGATTGGCCGGCTGCGCCAGTTTGTTGAACCATTCGATGGCCTTGGGAATTCCCACGTCGATCATCGACTGGTGGTGGCCGCCCGACGGCGTCACGACCAGCTCCACCGATTTGCCCTGCTGCCGCAGCCGGTTGGCCATTGCGCTTGATCCCTGGACGACGGCCTGGCTGTCGTCCTGTGCGCAGAACAACAAGACCGGGCAATTCAGCCGCGCTTCGTGCGTGTGGGGCGACGATTGAACGGCGAAGTCCTGGATGCCGGGCATGACCTGCCGAATGCCCGGGTTCGAAGTAACCGCCAGCAGGCTGGTTGGAACGTCGACGGCGGGGGCGAAGGCCACGCAGCCCTTGATCCGCGGCTCGTGGGCCGCGAACAACAGCGCGTGCGTGGCGGCCGAGCTGTGCCCGGCGGCATAGATCCGCTCCGGATCGACCTCGGGCACCTTGTTGAGCACATACTCCATGGCAACGCGGGCGTTGACCAGGCCGGCGCGCGACATGCGGAACGCATGATAAGCCTCGGCGTAATGCGCATCGCTCGTGGTGTCGGGGACGGCCAAAGCTCCGTCGAGCTCGTAAGCAATCACCGCGAAGCCGTTCTGGACATACGGCAGGTGCTCGGCCCGGTCTGCCTCGGCCAACCCCCTGCCGGTGAACAGCACGCTGCCGGCCGGAGCGATCATCACGCAGGGGAGCGATTTGGCCGAGCGCTGCCCTTGCGGCAGGTAGAGCCACAGTTTGCCGCCGTGTCCGGGAGTGGAAGGGGGCGTCGGACCGAGTTGGATCTCGAACCAGTCGATCGCCGGCCATTGCGAGCGGGATGGGCCGCGCTCGGCGAATGCGGGGAAACGAACGTCGCCGAGGTTGAAAGGAGCCGTCGGATCGGCGGCCGCACCGGCCGGGACCAGCGCCGGCGGATTGTGCGCCGTTGAGCCGGTAAACCCGCCCGGTTGCCCGGCCGAGCTGGATGCGCCGTATTGCCCAGCAGCTTCCCCGCCGGACGCCGGCGCGCCGGACGCCTGGCCAGCCGAAGCGAAGGGGCCACCGCCGGGCGCCGCGGTCTTGGCCTGGTCGACGATGCCAAGCACCAGGAAGAACAGCCCCGCGAACATCAGCGCCGACCCCCCCATCGCGGACAAGAACTGGACTTTGACTGCCGACCAGCGAGTGATCACGTAGTAGAGGTTGTAGAACGGCAGGAACAGGTACAACAGCCCACAGACCACGTCCTCCATGAAAGCGATGCACAGCAGCCACACTCCAGCCACGGTTGACACGATCAGCCCAACGGCAAGAAAAAGAATCGCAAAAACGATTCCCGCTGCAGGAAAGATCGAGCTCAGGACGGCGGCCAGCAGCACGAACAGAACAATACCCAGAGCGCTCCAGGTCCAAACATACGGCGGAATCGTGCCGGGCTTTTTTCGTTTTGGCCTGGCAGGGGCCTGGAGCGACTGCCGCGCGCCCGGTCGAAGCGGCCTCGCTCCAGGGTGCAAGGCAGACCCGGTTTCGAGAGCCGGCAGATGCCCGGCAGTGACGCCTGACGCTGCCGGCAAGTCACCGATTGCCTCCAGCACCGGCAGCGGTTCGCCCAGCGGTGGTCCAGCCGCGGGGGTGCTAGTGATCGCGGCCAGTTTCGCCACCGCCGGCAACCTGGTGCCGGCCC
>JBBDNX010000394.1:0-4097 GCA_040877345.1 Pirellulales bacterium | reverse complement strand
CGTCCTTGAGCAGCTGTTGAGCCGGCTGCCATCGACCCGCCGACCGGTCAACTCTCATGGGCTCGACGTCCTTCGTCGCGAAATCGAGCAGCAGGCATCCGCAGAGGCTGGCGTCTGGCGCGAGCTCGCCAAGGAGCTTCGACGCGCCCTGCCCGAATCGGCCATTGTGGCCGCGGATAACAATCAGGCTTCGCTGTACGGGCTCTACTGGTTCGCGACGTCGCAGCCGCGGTCCTTCCTGTTTCCTACGGGCTTCGCGACGCTCGGATACGGGGTACCGGGGGCGATCGGAGCAAAGCTTGCCAACCCGGACCGGCCTGTTGTCGGCGCCGTTGCGCGACCGGTTCGTGTTGCGCGAGCACCTCGATTTCTACAGCGTGGAGGAGCTGGCCGAGATCGTCCGCCGCAACGCGGTCAAGCTGGGCGCCGCGATCGAGCCGCAGGCCGCCCTGGAGATCGCCGGCCGCAGCCGCGGAACGCCGCGCCTGGCCAACAACCGCCTCCGCTGGGTGCGCGACTATGCCACCAGCAAGGCCGACGGGCGGATCAGCCTGGCGGTGGCCCGCTCGGCGCTGGCCATGCAGGGGATCGACACCCGCGGGCTGGACGCGCAGGACCGCAAGTACCTGGAGACGCTGATCCGGGTCTTCCACGGCGGCCCGGCGGGGGTGGAGGCCGTGGCCCACACGATGAACACGGCCATCGACACCTTGATCGACGAGGTCGAGCCCTTCCTCTTGCGCACTGGTCTTGTCGTCCGCAGCCCCCGCGGCCGCAGGGTCACGCCCGAGGCCTACGAGCATCTCGGCGTGCCAGCGCCGGACGAGGGACAAGGCAGGCTGTTTTGATCAGCCCCGAATGGCGGCCGCCTCCAAAAAACCCTCGGCGGCTGAGTGGAGGGACAAGGGAGGCTGTTCTGATCAGCCCCGAATGGGGCGGCAGTCAATAGCCGTGGGCGTAAGCCCACGGGATCGAGCCCGAGAGAGTCTCGTAAGCCCCGAAGGGGGCGACAGTCGGCGAGGAATGGAGGAAACCCGCAGGATGCAAGACCGCAAGGAAGCGAATGCTAGTCTGCCTGATAGCAGAAGGAGCCCGCCTTGAAGACAAGCACTGGCTGGGAAGCCAGTAGTGGCACCCGGCGTTTTCGGCTTCGGTTTCGTCTGCGGAGCCTGCTCTTGATCACGGCGATCGCCGGTGCGCTCAGCGGTTGGGCGGTCTGTGGGCAACGTGAACGCGAGGCCGTGGCGGTCATTCGGGCAAACGGGGGTGAAGTATACGGGGAAGACGAGTCTCCGTTCGTAGATCTTGAACCCGGATCGACCCGGATCCGGCAGCACGTTTACGAAAGCCGGATCCTTCGCATCGAAGCGGCGATGGTTGCGCATCGAACGGGCGACGACGACATAGTTGACCTCACGCCGCTCAGCCGGGACATGATTCAAGCGCTGGCCAGATCGCCAGGCCTGTGCGAGGTGTCGCTCAAGGACGATCGCGGCAGAATCTATTCCGTGGCAATCGAAGTTTTGACTTCGGAGGCGCGCTACGTGCTTCGAGGCTATGGGACTGAGCCGATGCGGGCGGAGACGCCTGGTGTCAGCGCGGAATGCGTCGACCTGAGCTCACTTGAAGTCGATGACGCCGTTCTTGGGGCACTGACGCGTCTGCCGAAGCTTCGACGGCTGTACATGCGGAACGTCCTGGTCACCGATGAGACGGCTGATCGCCTGGCCGGCCTGAGCAACCTTCGCGTGATCGACCTGGGCGGAGCCCGGATCAGCAAAGAATCGCTTTCGCGTCTCGCCGAGGCGCTTCCGAAGTGCAGGATCATCCGGTAAGGAACCGAATCTTGGCCGTGATGTCATCGCAATCGCGTGGATCGTCGGCCAACTATCGCACCCTTCGGGGGCTGACGAAGGTTTTTGGGATTCGGTCCCGTGGGCTTACGCCCACGGCTATTGACTGCCGCCCCATTCGGGGCTGTGCTGACGCACTGAAGGAGACAATTGAACCCGAGCGCTGGTTGCCAAGCAGCCATTGGCCACCGGGCGCCCTCGCTGGCGCGTCGGGTTAGTGTGAACGCTCCACGGCACTCAGATGATTTGGCGGATCGGCTCGACCGGCTCGACGCCGACCAGCTTCTGATCCAGGCCGCCGTAAAAGTACGACAACTGGTTGGGGTCGAAACCCAACTGCCGCAGGATCGTGGCATGCAGGTTCTTGACGTGAAAAGGGTGCTCGACGGCGCTGGAACCCAGCTCGTCGGTGGCGCCGACGCTCTGGCCGCCGCGAATGCCGCCGCCGGCCATCCACATCGTGAAGCCGTACGAGTTGTGGTCGCGGCCCGTGCCCTTGGCGTACTCGGCCGTGGGCTGGCGGCCGAATTCGCCGCCCCAAACAATCAGGGTGCTGTCTAACAGGCCCCGCTGCTTGAGGTCCTGGATCAGGCCGGCGATCGGCTGGTCGGTGGCGCCGGCGTGGAAATTGTGGTTCTTTTCCAAGTCGCCGTGCGCGTCCCAGTTCGAGTCGTTGTGCGCGCCGCCCGAATAAATCTGAATGAACCGCACGCCCCGCTCCACCAGCCGGCGGGCCAGCAAGCAGCTCGTGCCAAAGGTCCGCGTCCGCCCGCTGTCGAGCCCGTAGAGATCCCTGGTCGCCTGGCTTTCGCCCGACAGGTCAACCGCCTCGGGGGCATGCTCCTGCATCTTGTAGGCCAGCTCGTAGCTGGCGATCCGCGCCGCCAGGTCGCTGTTGTCGGCCCGCCCGGCCAGGTGCTCCTCGTTGGCCTGACGTAACGCGTCCAGCAGCTCGCGCTGCAAGGGGCGCGTCATCCCCGCCGGCAAGTTCAAGTCGATGATCGGCGCGCCCTTCGAGCGCAAGATGCTCCCCTGGTAGACGGCCGGCATGTACCCGCTCGACCAGTTCTTGGCGCCGCTGATCGGCCCGCCCGTCGGATCGAGCATCACCACGAACCCCGGCAGGTTCTCGTTGACCGTCCCCAGGCCGTAGTTGACCCACGAGCCAAGGGCCGGGCTGCCGCTCAAAATCCGGCCCGAGTTCATCTGCAGCATGGCCGAACCGTGAATCGGCGAGTCGGCCGTCATCGACTTGATGAAGGCAATTTCGTCCACGCAGCCCGCCAGGTGCGGGAACAGGTCCGAAACCCACTGCCCCGACTGGCCGTACTGCTTGAACTTCCAGCGCGGCCCCACCACGCGGCCTTCGTTCTTCTCGCCGCCGCGCCCCTTGGTCTTCACCGGCACCGTCCGGCCGTCCAGCCCGTACAGCTTGGGCTTGTAGTCGAACGTGTCGACGTGGCTGGGGCCGCCATACATGAACAGGAAGATGACGCTGCTGGCCTTGGCCTCGAAGGGAGGCTTTTTCGGCGCCAAGGGATTCGCCGGCCGGCCCGCGCCAGCGGCAGCCGCGGCCCGCGAGCCGAAGAAACCGTCCGAGGCCAGCATGCCGGTCAGTGCAACCGAGGTGAATCCGGCCCCGGCCTGCCACAGAAACTCGCGCCGGGTCCGCCCGCAAAACGAGCCCCTGGGCCTGCTATGGTTCGATTCCGCCGTCATCACGCATCTCCTCGCATCGGCTGTTGTCAGTCGAGGTAAATGAACTCGTTCATGTTCAGCACCACCAGGCAGTAATAGTTGAGCGCCGCGGGGGCATCCAGGCCGTGCTCGCGGCGCAGCGACGCCATCAATTCCAGGCCGCGCTGGATGTTCTTTTCGTCCGGCGGCCGGCAGAGGGCCAGGCGAAGTGCCCGCTCGACCTGGACCCGCGGATCGTCACCGGCCTCGCGCTCGATCCGGCGGGCGAACTGGGCGGCCTGAGAGTTCACGAACTGGCCGTTCAGCATACCCAGCGCCTGGGCCGGCTGGGTGGTGGCAAACCGGGCGGCACAACTGATGTCGGGCTCCGGGAAGTCGAAATCGGCCAGGATGGGCGTGATCAGCGACCGCTTGACGTGGATGTACACGCTGCGGCGGGCCTGCTCGTGCGGCGACGATTTGCCCCAGCCGGCGCCCGGCATCGACTGCCCGGCCAACACTTCGGCCGAGATCTCGGGATAGATGCCCGCTCCGAACATCTGGGGG